>NZ_JPUW01000010.1:0-57532 GCF_000743635.1 Lysinibacillus sp. BF-4
GTTTTTGTCGTTTGTTTCAGCGACAATTACTATCTTAACAATATTAAGTTGTCATGTCAACAACTTATTTTTATTGTTTTTTAATGTGTCTCGTTAAGGACAAGTAATACTATACCCCGTCCTTAACTTTTTTGCAATACCTTTTTCAAAAAAAGTTTATCATCAATTACAAACAAAATAATACCTACTAATATAATAGCACCACCAATTAATTGAGTAGCTTGCAATTTTTCATTAAAAATAACATAAGCTAGTGCTGCTGCACCTACAGGCTCAAATAGTATAGCAATAGAAATCACATTAGTACTTACATATTTAATTGCCCAATTAAAAAGTGTATGACCGAATAGATTAGGAATAATTGCTAGTAGAATAAACCATCCCCACTCAATTGTTGGATAAGGTCCAAATGATTGCCCCTTAACTATCATATAGAAAAACAATGCCACTGTACTCGCACTATAAACCACCATCGTATAGGTCACTAATGATAAACGCTTACGCACATCTTGCCCAAATAACAAATAGATTGTAATAAGTGCACATGCAATTAATGCTAATAGGTCACCATATAAAGCTTGACCACTAACTTGAAAATCACCCCAACCAATTAGCACACTGCCACTAATTGCAATTATGCCTGATAAAATCGTTTTAAGTGATAAAGACTCTTTGAAAAAGAAATACGTCCCTATAAAAGCAAACAACGGTTGTAACGTCACTAACACTGTTGAACTTGCTACTGAAGTATAATTTAGTGATTCGAACCATAAAATAAAATGGAAAGCTAAGAATATACCCGCAATACTTGAAAATAACCAATCCTTTTTGCTAAGTGCTTTTAACTCATGTGTATAGCTTTTTAAAAATACGGGTAACATGAGTAACACAGAAAACAACATGCGGTAAAAGGCAATCACGCCTGACTCTGCATTTGAAAACTTAACAAAGATTGCAGAAAGAGAAACAGATAACACACCTATAATGATTGGAATGTACGGGTGTATTTTGGGCTTCTCCATACAACATCCCTCCTTTTCTCTCCGTTACTTTATCACTTTATCAAGGAGGCTAGCAACATGCATATTTTTTCTTTTGACACTTTAACAATAGAAGTTGCAGTTAAATTAATTTTTGCGGCTACGTTAAGTTTAATTCTAGGCTTTGAACGGGAATTAAAAAGAAAGCCTGTTGGATTAAAAACAAGTTTAGTTATCGCGACGTTTAGTTGCCTACTTACTATCATTTCTATTGAAACAGCCTATACAACACCTGGACGTGATGCCGTTACAATTACAATGGATCCGCTTCGTTTAGCTGCGCAGATTGTGAGCGGTGTAGGTTTCTTAGGTGCTGGTGTTATTTTGCGCAAAGGGAATGATAATGTAACAGGGTTAACAACAGCTGCTATGATTTGGGGAGCAGCTGGTATTGGGATAGCCATTGGTGCAGGATTTTATTTACAAGCATCTCTTGCAGTTGGTATTGTAGTTATCGGTATTGAATGCATTACACCGTTTATGATGCGTATAGGGCCCAAACGATTACGCCAACAAGAAGTATGGGTTAAAGTACGCGTGGAAAAACATACGGATATTTCTGCAATCATTGATTTTTTACAAGTCTGCCAATTTACCCTACACCAAGTTAAACTAACTAATAGTAGCTATCATGAATTACAGGCTAAACTTATAACTATCGAACAGCAAGATTTTTTACAGCTCTATAAGTCACTACAAGCACTACCTTATGTCACATATGTAGAAATTGAATTTGTATAGGAGGAATTTATAGTGGGCGAATTTATCACTTTATTAAAAGGCGGTAATAAATCATCCTTTATTGCTGCAATCGTTAACCTTATTTTAGGTTCACTTAAGGGCGTGGCATTTTTCTTTACTGGTAATGTTGCATTATTTGCTGAAATGATGCACTCATTAGGCGATGCTGCCAATCAGTTTTTTGTATTCATTGGCTCTGCCCTATCAAAAAAGGCACCGACAAACAAATTCCCAACAGGTTTTGGGCGTATTGTTAACCTTGTTTGTTTAGGTGCAGTATTAATTGTTGCGATTTTATCATACGAAACAATTAAAGAAGGAATTCATCATATTATGAACCCTACATCAGCAGACGGCTTTTGGATTAGTATAGGTGTACTAGCAATTGGCGTTGTATTAGAAGGCGTTGTATTACTAAAAGCTGCGCAAGAAATTGCGCACGAGGTCGGCGTTGATCACGCTGGCTTAAAAACAGTGCCATTAGCAATTGCTAATATTAACCGTGCAAAGCCAGCAACTAAACTTGTATTTATGGAAGACTTTGTTGCAACTTTTGGTGGCGTGCTAGCGATTATCGCTATTATAATCGCTAAAGTTACGGGCTTTCATGCAGCAGAGGGTATTGCTTCTGTTGCAATCGGTCTAATGATGTTTTATGTTGTCGGTCGTGTATTTTTAGATAATGCGCGTGGCGTTATCGGAGAAACAGATGAGGAAATGTTAGATCACATTGCCTACCTTGTATTAGATGACCCAAATATTATAGATATTGATCGTCTAGAAGTAATCAAAGAAGGTGAGTTTTTACATGTTGAACTCGTTGCTGAAGTAGATCCTTCTTTATCGCTCGCTTATTTAGATGATGTACGTGACCATTTATCTGAGATGCTCCTATGTCAAAAGGGTGTATCACGTGTAGCAATTATGTTTGATGAAGACGATGGCGAAGCAGAATGGCAACACCGCAAAGCACGTCCACTATTAAAATAATAAAAAGGAGAGGTGATTTTACAAATCGCCTCTCCTTTTATTTAGCGTGATGCTTGTAAAATTTGTAGCACATCTGTACGTTCAAGCTTAGCAAAGTTACCAAAAGGTCCGTTCATCATAGCATGGTCTGCAATTTGCTCAAATGTGCTATCTTCAATGCCATACTCACTTAAACGGCTTGGTGCGCCGAGTGATGTCCAAAAGTTATCCAGACAATCAATTCCCTCTTCTGCTACTTGCAAAGGTGTTTTATTGCTTGGATTAACTTGCCATACACGCGTAGCGATTTGTGCAAATCGCTCAGGATTGGTCATGATAACATGACGCATCCACTGTGGAAATAAAATAGCTAAGCCACCTGCATGTGGTATGTCATGCAAAGCAGAGACCGCATGCTCAATATTATGTGAGCCCCAATCTCCACGAGAGCCAATTGCTAAGAAGCCATTTAACCCTATCGTGCCGCCAAGTAAAATAGTTTCTCGCAACTCGTAATTAGTTGGGTCTTTAATCACTTTAGGAGCAACCTCAATCATTGTACGTAGTAAACCTTCTGCCATTTGATCCGTAATTAGTGTGTTGGTCGCATTATTAAAATACTGCTCAAAAGTGTGCGACATAATATCAACGATGCCATACACAGTATGATTAGTTGGTACAGTAAAGGTATAACTTGGGTCCATAATCGAAAATTTAGGGAAGGTAAGTGGGCTACCCCAACCTAGTTTTTCTTTCGTAATAGGGTTTGTAATAACCGAACCCGAGTTCATTTCAGAGCCTGTTGCCGCAAGCGTTAATACTACCCCAATTGGTAAAGCTTCATTAATTGGTGCTTTACGTGTTACTAAATCCCAAGCATCCCCGTCATATTTAGCCGCTGCTGCAATTAGCTTGGTACAATCAATAACTGATCCCCCACCAACAGCTAAGACAATATCAACATTATGCGCTTTACACAGCGCTGCTCCCTCATTTGCAGTTGTCACACGCGGGTTAGGGTCTACCCCTGCTAACTCAACAATTGTCTTTTGCTCCGCTTGTAGTACTGCAATCACATCACCATACACACCATTACGTTTAATACTACCGCCACCATATACTACTAAAACGGTTTGATACGGCTTTAGTGACGTTGCTAAATGATTAGCGACTGCTTGTTTACCAAATTGTAATTTTGTCGGATTATAAAATGTAAAATCATTCATGAAGAACCCTCCTTTTATTGTCGAAAAAAGGCATGCCCTGAAAGGACATGCCTAGTACTTATACCCAACCACGGAAACGTGAAGCTTCTGCAGTACGGCGCACACCTACCATATACGCTGCTAGGCGCATATCAATATTACGTGTTGTTGCTGTCGTATATACATTATCAAATGCATCTACCATTTTTTTAATTAAACGTTCTTCTACTTCTTCTTTTGTCCAGTAGTACCCTTGGTTATTTTGCACCCACTCAAAATACGATACCGTTACGCCACCAGCTGATGCTAGTACGTCTGGTACTAGTAAAATACCACGCTCTGTTAAAATCTTTGTTGCTTCTGCTGTTGTTGGACCGTTGGCCGCTTCTACAACAATATTAGCCTTAATTTCATGTGCATTATCTGCTGTAATTTGGTTTTCAATCGCAGCTGGCACTAAAATATCGCAGTCAAGCTCTAGTAGTTCCTTATTTGAAATTGTATTTTCAAATAAAGTTGTTACTGTACCAAAGCTATCACGACGGTCTAGTAAATAGTCAATATCTAAACCATTTGGATCGTGTAGAGCACCGTAAGCATCCGAAATACCGATAACTTTTGCGCCAAGGTCATGCATAAACTTCGCTAGGAAGCTACCCGCATTACCAAAGCCTTGAATAACAACGCGTGCACCACGAATATTAATGCCACGTTTTTTTGCTGCTTCTTCAATAACAATGGTAACACCTTGTGCTGTAGCACGATCGCGGCCTTGTGAGCCACCTAGTACTAGTGGTTTACCTGTAATAAAGTTAGGTGAGTTAAACTCATCCATTAAGCTATACTCGTCCATCATCCACGCCATAATCTGTGCGTTGGTCATTACGTCTGGTGCTGGAATATCTTTAGTTGGTCCTACGATTTGGCTGACTGCACGAACATAGCCACGGCTCAAGCGCTCTAGCTCGCCCATCGACATTTCGCGGGGGTCGCAAATTACGCCGCCCTTACCGCCACCATAAGGTAGATCAACGATGCCGCATTTTAACGTCATCCACATAGATAATGCTTTTACCTCATCCTCGTATACACCAGGGTGGAAGCGTACCCCACCTTTTGTTGGGCCTACTGCGTCATTATGTTGTGCACGAAAACCTGTATAGACTTTTGTTGAGCCATCATCCATACGTACTGGAATGCGCACTTGTAACATGCGTAATGGTTCTTTTAATAATTCATACATTGCTTCATCGTAACCTAATTTATTTAACGCTTCGTGAATAATTGCTTGTGTTGACGTTAATACGTTTAAATTCTCAGACATTGATTTCGCCTCTTTTTACATTATAGTATGGGTGTTTCGGCATCATTGTAACATAATTTGTGTCGATATTGTGTATTGAACCCCTCAAGAAGTAAAAAAAATAAAAGGCACAAGTCGCCTTTTCGCTACTTGTGCCTTTTATTTTCTCTAAAAACCTGATTCGTCAATCCAGTCTTGCATTTTGTTGCGTAGTGAGTTAAAACCATTTGCATCAATTTCATCAACACGGTCTTGTAAGGATTTACGCGGCGCACCGTCACGACGCTTCGTTTGCGGACGCTCTTGCAATGCGCGAATGGAGAGGCTGATTTTTTCTGCTTTATCATCTACCTCTAGCACTTTAACGCGTACCTCATCCCCAACCGCTAAAAAGTCAGCTACATTTTTAACGAAGCCATACGTGATTTCTGAAATATGCACTAAGCCTTGTGTGCTTTCATCAAGTGCAATAAATGCGCCGTATGGTTGAACGCCTGTCACTGTGCTAACTACAATGTCACCCACTTCGTATTTTTTTGACATACTACTTCCTACCTTCTACAAGTTACTACGATAATCGTCGGGTAAATTATAACATATTGTAGAAAGTCACATCAAAAATTCACGCTTTACCAATACGCCATAATAATTTGTCACCTTCTATGTTGCTATACATTGGCAAAGTGATTGTATATGCTTCCGTCTTGAAAATAATTTGAATCTTACCGTAGTCCGCATGCCCTTTTATCTCAACGTCTGCTGTTGCTAAATTAAAATCTAGCGGCACTTCGTAATCTCTATCAGTAAAACTCGAAACATCAATACCTTGTTGTTTGGCTAATATATAAAAAATAGCTGTGTTAACGTATTGCTCACGTATCGTCATTAACACACTAGGTGTGTAAGTATTGATAATATCTTGCATGACAGCAAGATTTGCATCAATAGACATACCAAACTCTGTATAACTTGCAACATCTGCTGTGTTAAATTGTTGTGCTAGCTCATATTGTAGTAAATCCGGAGATACACCGTCTTGATGATTTAAGTAAGTTTCCTTTGCTACTTCACCATAAGCGCCTTTTTGTAGCGCAAGACGTGTTTGGTCGGAGGTACTGGCTAACACAAAAGCTAAACCATTTACATAATCCATCAGTACATCTTCACCATTTAATAAAAGACGCTCATACGCTTGTAAAATAGGCTGTAACTCTTGATTTGTATAGTTACCGTCATTTAAATTGCCATATTGGTAATAGAGCGCTAAGTTTTTCAGTTGATCATCAAGCTCATCATATATGGCTTGTGGCAAACGCAAATAAAAACGTTCTTCATTATTTTGTGTGACTAGCTCAATATGCTGCGCTTGCGCTTTTTTTAATAAAGTTGGTGTCAGCTTACCATCCCACAAATCACTATTATAAGCGGTTAGTAATTCTTCATATAGCCAAAAATTTTGGTTAGTAGGCGGCAATTGAAAACTTGTCATGTTGCCTTCTCCATACATCGTATAAAGGTCGTTAATAAATTGCTCGTCAGCTTCCTCTTTAACATACGCTAGCATTTGTGTAACTTCTAAATATTTCATTGCCTCATCTGATAGTCCTAGCGTTTGTTGCATCTCATTGGCTTGTTGTTGAAAAAATTGAAGCAACTGTTGTTGATTAGTCATCGCCACATCTCGCGGCGCGCTATAAATTATAAAGGCCAATAATACTACGCTGGCAATTGTTACGAGAACTGCTATAGGCTTTCGCCACTTTTGACGTCTTGGCATTGGGCATGCTTCTGGTGCTGGTGGCTTATTTAAATTTTGCATCACATCATTTGGATTAAATGAACTTGTCATGCGGTCATAGGATTTTTTCGCTAGTTGCATACGTTGCTCAAATTGTTTATCATCCATGGCTACTTTTTCCCTCCGTCTCTAACATGACCTTTAACTGTGCCTTAGCACGTAAAATGCGTACCTTTACAGTAGATAGGTTAATGGCTAATACTTCTGCAATTTGCTCATAGCGTAATTCGTGAAAGTAAAACAAAATAATCGGATAGCGGTATTTTTCGTCTAGTGCTTGAATACACGTATGTATTTGTTGATCTTCTTCAAAGCGCAGCACATGTTGTTCAGGTGTTGGCACACTATGTGCTGGTTGTGCTTGTAACTTTTGTTGACGCGCTTGCTCACGCGTTGTTTTGCGATAATAATCACGTGCGGTGTTAAGCGTAATTTTATACAACCATGTAGTAAAAGCACTATCATTAAATTGATGTAAAAAACGATAAAGTTTAATGAAGACTTCTTGCGTTACATCATTAATATCTTGCGGGTAAACACCGCATTGATAGGCAAATTTTTCGACAGTGAAATGATAATGTTCAATGAGCTGTAGGTAAGCTTCTTTATTACCAAGTTGGGCACGTTTAATGATTTCATTCATGCGTATCCCCCTTCCTTGTTATGATACGTAGGTCTTTATTGTTTTGTTACAGTTGTTTTATTGGGCAATCATTGTAATAATAAAGTATTGCATTTTTGAAAGGAGCTTGTATTTTGTCATCAAGAGATCAATTTACAACAAAGATTGGCTTTGTGTTAGCTGCTGCAGGTAGTGCGATTGGGCTCGGCGCAATATGGAAATTTCCCTATATGGCGGGCAGCAATGGCGGCAGTGTTTTTATTTTATTATTTATTGCCTGCATTTTTTTAATTAGTTTACCCGTATTAATCGCTGAATTTATGATTGGGCGTCGTGGGCAAAAGGATGCTGTTACTTCATTTAAGGAACAAGCACCTAACAAGCCATGGTATTTAGTTGGCTATATGGGCATGATTATGGCTGCACTTATTTTATCATTTTACAGTGTAGTTGGCGGCTGGATTTTAAGCTATCTTGGACGTGCTGTACGATTTGCCTTAAAACCAGCAGAGGGCGAAACTTTTGCTTCGTTATTTACGAGCATTATCCAAAACCCTTGGGAAGCGGTTTTTGTACAAGGTATATTTATTTTATTAACCATCGTTATTGTACAAGCTGGGATTAAAGGTGGTATTGAAAAAGCGAGTAAGTTTATGATGCCTGCTTTATTTATCTTCTTTATTATTTTGGTTGTGCGTTCCTTAACGCTAGATGGCGCAATGGAAGGCGTACGCTTTATGTTTGTACCTGACTGGGAATTTTTAACCGCCAAAACATTTTTACTAGCACTTGGACAAGCGTTCTTTACGTTAAGTGTTGGGGTATCCGTCATGATTACTTATGCCTCTTACCTTGGTAAAAACGAAAATATTGGTAGCGCAGGTATCAATGTAGCGATTATGAATATTTTAATTTCATTATTAGCAGGGCTTGTTATTTTCCCTGCGGTCTTCGCACTGGGCTATACACCCGATCAAGGGCCTGGTCTTGCTTTCATTATTATCCCTGCCGTATTCGAACAACTGCCAATGGGCGGGCTATTTTTAATTATTTTCTTTATATTATTACTATTCGCAACGATTACATCATCTATCTCGATGTTAGAAATTGTTGTGTCTATTGCGATTGGTGATCGTAAAGCTAGCCGTGTACGCATCGCTTGGATTGGCGGCTTACTTATTTTCATCGTTGGGATACCAAGCGCATTGTCCTTTGGTGTTTGGTCACACATCACACTATTTGGTCGCTCTATTTTTGACGCAGTAGATTTCCTAACAAATAATATAGGTATGCCTCTTGGCGCATTATTAATCTCGATTTTTGCGGGCTATTACTACAGCACTGAAGTATCGAAGCGTGAGTTAAATACGTCACCTATTATGTATTACACGTGGCTAACTTTAATCCGTGTCGTATCACCCATCGCGATTATTATTATTTTTATCCAAGGTATTACATCATAAAAAAAGGATTACACCTAATTTTTTGGTGTAATCCTCTTTTTTTATAAGTTGCATTTTGCTTCGAATTTTACAGCTACTAATTTATGTGCGATGGCTACACAATCCTCAAGTGGCAACCATTGCTCAAATGAATGCTCATATACACGTTGAATGACTTTCCCTAACTCTGTTGGTTCATCAATCCCCTGCAGAGCTGCTACTACATCTGCCGCTTCTGTATCATACTCGCCTTGCCCTAAATCAAATGGGTCCCAACTTTGCATCACTTGCACAGCGGAACGGTTCATTTCAATATTTTCCATTACCTTCACCTAGTATCTTATTTGATAATCGTATGATAACATAAGAACAAAAAAAGGGAAGTGAATGAGCTTTGCAAAATTTTGATGTTAGTATTGAACGACGTGGCACTCACGCAATGAAATGGGATGGCTTTGCACCAATTTATAATTTAGAAAACACAGATGGGATTTTGCCAATGTGGGTGGCAGATATGGACCTTGCCGCACCTGATTGCGTCATTGATGCCATCACTAACCGCCTAAAGCACCCTGTCTTTGGCTATACAGGTGTTAACGACGCTACGTATCGCGCCGTGCAACAGTGGTTACAATCACACCATAACTTTACGGTAGCACAAGAGGAAATTTTATTTCGTCACGGCGTAATCCCTGCACTAGCGAATGCCATTGCTGCTTTAACAGATGAGGGCGACACTGTATTAATTTCTACCCCTGTGTATCACCCGTTTTACTTTATCCCAACTAACTTAAACCGTAAGCTTGCAACATGTCCACTATACGAGCAAGATGGTGTATATACTTTTGATTTCGCTACATTTGAAGAAGCCTTAAAAACGGCTGATGCGTATATTTTATGCAACCCACACAATCCTGGTGGCATGGTTTGGTCAAAAGAAGATTTAACTGAAATTGTACGCCTTTGCCAAAAACATAATGTACTTATTTTATCAGACGAGATCCACGCTGATTTAGTATTTGAAGGACATAGCCATATACCAATTGCTACTATCGAAGGCGCTGAAGATGTCGTAACTTTTATGGCTCCAACAAAAACATTTAACCTTGCGAGCATTCAATCTGCGTTTATGATTGTTAAAAATGCTGAACAACGCGAAAAAATCGCAACGTACTATGCCGCAACAGGGCAAGGCTCAATTAACGTTTTAGCAATTGAAGCAACACGCGCTGCATTTGAGCAAGGCGAAGCTTGGCGCAAAGAGCTATTAAGCTATATCGAAGGCAATATGGATATCGTTTGCGCCGCACTTAACGAACTTGAAGGCATTCAAGCGCATAAACCTCAAGGTACCTATTTATTATGGATTGATTACCGTCAAACAGGGCTATCTGAAGAAGTGATGATGGCGCGCTTGCTACAAGACGCTAAGTTAGCATTAGAACCTGGCACAAAATACGGCGAAGAAGGCCGCGGCTTCTTACGTATGAATCTTGCTTGCTCACGTGACACAGCACAAGAGGCAATTAAACGCTTTACAAAAATCATGGCATAAAAAAATGGCTACGTGCATAATGCACGTGGCCATTTTATTTTGTACGGTGATTAATTTTTTCGTCATGTAATACGCGGTCTTCGATTTCTTTTGCTTTTTCAGCTTGTTTCTTGGAAATCTTAAGCACCCAGCGGAAAATGAAAAATAAAATAATCATCCCAATCCCAAATGAAATTGCAGCTGGGATGTACTCTGATTTGTCTTCAGGGAAGTAAAGGAACGGCATTAAAATAGTAAGTGCGTTCAACTACGTCTCCTCCTGTCGTCTAGTAGATTTTATAAAATCTCGATTGACTCAATAACTACATCTTCTTTTGGCTTATCGCCGCGAGCTGTTTTAACGCCTGCGATTTTATCTACAACGTCCATACCTTCTACTACTTGACCAAATACTGTGTGCTTTTGGTCAAGGTGAGGTGTACCACCTTGTGCATACGCTTCAGCGATTTCTTTTGGCCAGCCGCCTTGCTCTAATTGTTTAGCAGAAGCTGGTGCTTCACTGTTTTGTACAATAAAGAATTGAGAACCATTTGTATTAGGACCTGCGTTTGCCATTGAAAGCGCACCACGTAAGTTAAATAAATCCATTGTGAACTCATCTTCAAATGTACTGCCCCAAATTGATTGACCGCCCATACCTGTACCGTTAGGGTCGCCACCTTGAATCATAAAGTTAGGAATAACACGGTGGAAGATAACGCCTTCGTAGTAACCTGATTTAGCATGACCTAAAAAGTTTTCTACTGTTTTAGGTGCTTGTTTAGGGAATAATTTAATTTTAATTGCACCTAGGTTTGTGTTCATTTGAACAAGAACTTCGCCTTCTTGTACTTCAGTTGTTAGTTGTGGAAACATTTCAGTCTCTCCTTCGTAAATATACTATTACTAAAAGCAATTTTTAGCTTCTATTAGTTTATCACACGTCGCTTATTTTTTCTGTTAATAAGCAGTGAAATTTACAAAAGCACTTTCTTCTACTTATTATGTGGGTATAATTGAATTTGGAAAACCTGTAAGAAAGGAAGCTACTATGCGAAAATTTCTTGGCATTTTACTTACTGCCGTTGCGGCATTTTTTATTGCCTATATCTTTAAGCTCTTATTCGTTGAGTGGGAAGTCGCACAAGCACGTGTCACGCAAATCGAATCATCGATTGAATTAAAAGAAGTAGCTAGCTCGCTCCCTGTAAAGTTACTCGATGAAAATGATGCGGTTTTTAGTGAAGAATATGTAGAATGGCGCCAACCACTTGCACTCGAAAATATCCCGCTTGTCGCACAGCAACTTGTGCTGTTTAGCGAGGACGTTCACTTTTATGACCATATTGGCTTTGATGTTAGCGCTATTGCGCGTGCCTTTGTAGCCAATGCAGATAGTGGTGAAAAATCACAAGGTGGTAGCACCATTACCCAGCAACTCGTCCGTATGCGTTACTTACAAGAAGAAAAATCCTACGAGCGTAAAGTATTAGAGTTGTTTTATGCCCATGAGTTAGAACAAGTATTAACAAAAGAACAAATTTTAAATCTCTATTTAAATGAAATGTATTACAGTAATCAGGTGTATGGTATCGGTGGTGCAGCAACATTTTACTTCCAACAACCGTTAGCTGAATTAAGCGTAGCACAAGTTGCTTTTTTAACAGCCATCCCAAACAATCCGTCACATTACAACCCACTCGTGAACTTTGCTAACACTAAAGCACGCCAAGAGTTATTACTCGATGTGCTCGTTAAGCATAATGCCATTTCAGCTGAGCAAGGTGAGGAGGCAAAGGCTGAGGCTATTGTACTTAATGTAAAGCCAAAAATCGAAAACTTCCCTGCCTATTCGTCATTAGCACTCCATGAGTTACGTGCATTAGTTGCGCGTGCTGAAGGCTATGAAGACCGCCTAACAAAGGCCTCGGATAAAGATGCTATTGAACAACAACTAAACGAACGCGTACATTACTTATTACAGTCAGGCATTACCGTACATACCAATTTACGCCCTGAAAAGCAGGCACGCGATGAACAAGCTATTAGCCGTTTACTCGGTAATGGGCAATTACAGTCAGCTGTAACGACGGTGGATAACCAAACTCGTGGTATTGTAAGCGTATATGCAGGCAAAAATTTTGAGAAAACCCATTTCAATCGTGCAGCACGAGGTACACGTCAGCCAGGCTCTACATTAAAGCCATTAATGGTATATGCACCATTATTCGAAACAACTTCCTATGCACCACAATCTTATGTAAATGCGGGGAGCTATTGCATTGGCAACTTCTGTCCACAAAACTATGGAGGTGCTGTATATGGAAGCGTACCGGTTACTGTTGCCTTTCGTTATAGCTATAACACACCTGCCATTCGTTTATTAAATACCATTGGGCTATCAACAGGCTACGGTTATTTAAAGCAATTTAATTTTAAACACTTAACAGATGCAGACGAAAACTTTGCGACAGCCCTCGGTGGTCTAACGTATGGTGTTACGAGCACAGAACTTGCTGATGCTTATACTAGTTTTATTGATGGCTCTTACCTACCCGCTCATACGATTCGTAAAGTAACAGATGCGAACGGGGAGTTATTATTTAAATGGGAGGATAAAGTGAATTATATTTGGTCACCACGTACTACACGTTACATGCGCGAATTACTAGCAGACGTTGTTAATAATGGTACAGCTGACCGCGTATATACATCCACAGGTTATGTTGGTGCTAAAACAGGTACAACCAATGACTTTAAAGATTATTGGATTGCAGGACTATCAAGTCGTTATACTACAGCCGTTTGGCTTGGCTTTGATACGCCACAAAATATGGAATGGCTAGAAGATAGCCGTCTCCACCATTACATCTTCTCTGCCGCAGCAGAATAACTAACACCAGCAATTATAAAAGGTGAGACGATTATAAAAAATCGTCTCACCTTTTATTGTTACACGCATGCGCTTTTACATTAAGCAAATGGCAAACTAGAAAGCAAGCTGTTATAAAGTTTCACTAACACATACGCAAGCGTTACTAAAAGCACTGTCCAAATCGCAAACTCAAAAATAAGTAAGCCAATGACACTACCAAAACCTAAGTACTCTGTTAAGCGCACCATTGTAGCAATAAAATAAACCAGTAGTGTACCAATCGCAATGGCAATTAATACAATGAAAGAGTTCATACCAATAACGGATAAACATGCACCAATAAGTAAGATACTATACAGTGCTTTGGATTCTTGTGGTGGATTATCCTCATTGATTTTTGCAAAGAACAGCATACCAATTGTGTGCACACTCTCCCCTACTAATTTCACTGCCGAGAACACCATAAAAAATAAAACGGCAAAACAAATAAATAAAAAGATGCGTAGTTCGACATCGCTCAAAAATTCACTCATTGCCGCATAGACGCCGATGCTTTTAAACAATACGAGCGACTCGTTTACCGCAAAAAGCCCGAATGTCATACTAAAAAGTAAAATTGTTATTAACGGTAAAAAACCGAATAAATATGGATTTTTCATTTAGTTCCCTCATATATGTATATAGTAAATTTCCTTTACCATCATAGCGAATAGTATTGGTGTTTAGCAAGTTCAATTTACTCATTTGTCATGCAGAGCGAATAAAAATACGCTATAATGAACGTGGTTTTAACGCTTATACTGATTGCGTAAAGGAGGATTTTTTTGGCACAACTACTTTATATCTTTATTCCAATGCTTGCTGCGGTTTTATTACCTTTTTTATATAAGTATATAAAAAGTATTCACACAGGTTGGTTTGTGTTAGCCGTACCTGCTACGCTCGTCGCTATTTATATTAGCTATATTAGTGCCGTAGCAAATGGTGAGGTATTTACCGCAACTATGAATTGGATTCCGTCATTAGATATTAACTTTACATCTTATTTAGACGGTTTAAGTTTATTGTTCTCTCTATTAATTACAGGGATCGGCTCATTGGTCGTACTGTACTCTATCTTCTATTTAGATAAAGAGAAAGAACAACTGCACAACTTCTATATTTATTTGCTACTCTTTATGTCAGCAATGCTTGGTGTTGTGCAATCCGATCATTTGATTTCCCTATACTTCTTTTGGGAGCTTACTTCAATTTCATCATTTTTATTAATTGGTTATTGGTACACACGCGATGGCTCGCGCTTTGGCGCTTTAAAATCGATGATGATTACTGTAGGTGGCGGTCTATTTATGCTAGGGGGCTTTATTTTACTTAGCATTATGGGTGATACGTATTCTATCCGCGAACTTATTGCGCAAGCACCTGAGCTTGTTAACCATCCCTACTTCACATGGGCATTAATTTTAGTATTGCTTGGCGCATTTACTAAATCTGCTCAGTTCCCATTTTATATTTGGTTGCCAGATGCGATGGAAGCACCTACACCTGTCAGTGCATATTTGCACTCCGCGACAATGGTTAAGGCTGGTATTTATTTAGTAGCTCGCTTAACACCCATTTTTGCAGCTTCAGAGATTTGGGTATGGCTTGTGTCAGGTATTGGTCTACTTACCTTGTTCTGGGGTTCGTTCTTCGCTGTGAAGCAAACCGATTTAAAAGGTATTTTAGCGTTTTCGACTGTCAGTCAGCTCGGCTTAATTATGTCACTACTTGGCGCTAGTGCTGTTGCATTCCATGTAACGGATGCACAAGACACAGCCTTCCGATTTGCCGCATACGCTGCAATCTTCCATTTAATTAACCATGCTACGTTTAAAGGTAGCTTGTTTATGATTGCAGGGATTGTTGACCACGAAACAGGCACACGTGACATTCGTAAACTTGGTGGTTTAATGAGCGTTATGCCACTTAGCTTTACAGTAGCTGCTATCGGTAGTTTTTCTATGGCAGGTCTACCACCATTTAATGGTTTTTTAAGTAAGGAAATGTTCCTTACCGCTATGCTTGCATTAAAAGATTTCGAACTATTCAATTTTGATACATGGGGCATTTTATTCCCTGTAGTTGCTTGGATAGCTAGTATCTTTACATTTGGTTATAGCTTTTACTTTGTGTTCCACACTTTTGTTAAAAAACGTGAGGCGCAATTACCAACAAATGTACATGAAGCACCGATTGGCATGTTAATTTCACCAATGGTACTCGCTACATTTGTTGTCGTAATTTTCTTTATCCCAAATATTATTGGTGATTTATTTGTTAAACCTGCTGTTATTGCGATTCAGCCGTTTTTATATAGCGCACCAGGTGAGGTTAAGGTTGACGTAACTGCTTGGCATGGCTTTAATACTGAGTTATTCATGACCATTGGCGTTGTAGTATTTGGTTTATTACTCTTTATGACATTAAAGCGCTGGCAAAAACTTTATGCCTTACAGCCTGAGTTTTTATCACTTAACCGTGCGTATGATGGCATTATGTTAGGTCTTGATGTAGGCGCTAACCGCTTCTCAAAACTGTATATGACTAACTCTATGCGCAGCTATTTAATTTATATGTTTAGTGCAATCAGCGTAATTGTCGTTGGTACATTATTATTTAAAGGCGCATTTACAATGTCCTTTGAAGGTACTGCTCCAATCCGTGCGTATGAGTTAATTTTAATTGTCGTACTCGTTACAGGTGTTATTACTACACTCATTGCTAAGTCACGACTTACAGCAATTATTGGGCTTGGCTCTGTTGGTTATACTGTAGCGTTGTTCTTTGTTATTTTTAACGCACCTGACCTAGCGTTAACACAGCTTGTTATCGAAACAATTTCGGTCGCGCTATTTTTATTAGCATTTTACCATTTACCGCCGATCACACGCGTCAATGAGCGCATGCGCTTCCAAGTGAACCGTGCAGTTGTATCAGTAGCTGTTGGTGTGATGGTAACAGTGCTTGCACTGTCTGCCCAATCACAAAAAATCTTCCCTTCGATTTCTAAATACTACGAAGAGACAGTCGCAACGCTTGCAGGCGGTGGTAACATCGTTAACGTTATTTTAGTAGACTACCGTGGTTTTGATACATTGTTTGAAATCGCAGTGCTTGGCATTGCCGGTATGGGTATCTTTGCCATGATTAAATTACGTCTAACAAAGAAGGAGAATATAAATGAAAACAAATGACGTGATTATTCAATTTACAGCGAAAATTGTATTCTTTATTATTTTCTTCTTCGCGATTCATATTTTTTTAGCAGGACATTATACACCAGGGGGCGGCTTTGTTGGGGGCTTACTTGCCTCAAGCGCAATTGTCCTATTGGTGCTAGCCTTTGATATTACTACGGTACGTACAATTATCCCTGTAACATATACGACGCTTACAGCAGTTGGCCTAATCATTGCGCTTGCTACTGCGTCGTTCCCCATGTTAAAGGGCGACCCGTTTTTTACGCATTACTTTGATTACTTTACACTGCCGTTAATCGGTAAAACGTCATTGCATACAGCGATGCTGTTTGACACAGGCGTATTTTTGGTTGTTGTTGGCGTAACGATGACTATTATTCAAACGATTGGGGAGGATGAATAATGGAAATTATTATGGCGTTCGTCATTGGCTTCTTATTTATGGCCGCTGTATATTTAATGCTCTCACGTAGTTTGCTACGCATTATTATTGGTACAGGGCTACTCAGTCACGGCGCTCACTTATTGATCCTAACAATGGGTGGACTTGGTGGTAGCGCACCGCCTGTTTTAGCAGACGGCGTGGAAGATTTTGCTGACCCACTGCCACAAGCGCTAATTTTAACAGCAATTGTAATTAGCTTTGGTGTAACAGCCTTCTTCCTTGTACTAGCCTACCGCTCGTATCAGGAACTTAATACAGATGATATTAGTGAAATGAAAGGAGGAGACGAAGAAGATGAATAACTTTGTTCTTCTCCCAATTATCATTCCGTTTTTCTTTGGTATGGTATTGATGTTTGGTCAAAAGAGTTTGCGCTTCCAACGTGGTGGCGCTATGCTCGGTCTTATCCTTGCCTTTGCTAGTGCAGTATCGCTTCTTTTTAAAGTAAAAGAAGATGGGGTGCAAAAGCTAACCTTTGGTGGCTGGCCAGAGCCTTTTGGTATTACGATGGTGTCGGATATGGTATCTGCTCTACTTGTAACTACTACTTTACTGCTAGCCATTTTTATTGTGTGGTATAGCTTTAACTCTATCGGCACAGCACGTGAGCAATTTTATTACTACCCTGCTATTATGATGATTATTACAGGGGTTAATGGCGCATTTACTACAGGTGACATTTTTAATATGTTCGTATTCTTTGAGGTATTATTAATGGCCTCGTATGTATTAATTGTCCTTGGTGGTACACGCGCACAACTTGCAGGCTCCATTAAATACATTTTAATCAATGTTATTTCTTCGGCTCTGTTCGTTATTGCGATTGCTTATTTATACGCTGTAATTGGTTCGTTAAATATGGCTGATATTTCGGTCAAAATTGCTGAGATTAATCAACCTGCCATTATTACAGTTATTGCCGTACTATTTTTAATGGTGTTTGGACTGAAGGCGGCGATTTTCCCGCTATACTTCTGGCTACCAACATCTTACGCAGCAGCACCACCGCCTGTACTTGCCCTATTTGGTGCATTGTTAACGAAAGTCGGCGTGTATGCCATAATGCGTACGTACACCTTATTCTTTATCCATGATACAGCCTATACACATGAGCTGTTATTATGGTTATCCGTCTTTACTATTTTAGCGGGCTGTATTGGCGC
The DNA here is from genome assembly GCF_000743635.1 of Lysinibacillus sp. BF-4. Classification (NCBI taxonomy): domain Bacteria; kingdom Bacillati; phylum Bacillota; class Bacilli; order Caryophanales; family Bacillaceae; genus Lysinibacillus; species Lysinibacillus sp. BF-4. The sequence continues at coordinate 18,380 of NZ_JPUW01000010.1, forward strand.
GCTCGCCTACTTTGATGTAAAACAAATTATTATTTACAATATTGTTATTGCTGTAGGTGTTATTTTATTTGGTGTAGCACAAATGAACGAAACAGGTCTGCAAGGCGCTATGTTTTATTTAATTCACGATATGATTATTAAAGCAGCACTATTTATGCTTGTAGGGATTATCGTGTATAAAACAGGCACTACTAACCTTCGTAAAATGGGTGGCTTAATGAAATCCTCCCCGACACTTGGCTGGTTTTATTTAATTGCCGCGTTCGGTCTTGCTGGTATCCCACCACTAAGCGGCTTCGTTGGTAAATTATTAATTGCTAAGGGTGGTTTTGAGGCTGGTAACATGTGGTCAAGTCTATTTGTATTAGCAACAAGTCTACTTGTATTACTATCTGTTATCCGCATATTCATTTATGCTTTCTGGGGCGAAGAAAAACCCGTACAGCCAATTTTAACAAAGGCTGAGACAACAAAATTATTCATCCCAACAGCCATCGTAATTTTAATTTCTATTGCGTATGGTGTAGGGGCAGAATATTTAACGCCATTTATGAGTGATGCTGGCAAACTATTAGCTGACCCATCGATTTATGTTGATGCGGTGTTGAAGGGAGAGTAAGCAATGGCATTTCAAATGTTACTAAACTTTGCACTCGCGTTTATTTGGATGTTCCTTTCTTCTAACTATACGGTGAGCGGCTTCCTCATTGGTTTTATTTTAGGCATCATTGTTATTGTTATGATGCGCCGCTTCTTTAAACAAAAGCTGTATTTAGTACGTGTATGGGCCATTATTAAGCTGACCGTACTATTCTTTAAGGAATTAATCTTAGCTAACGTGCAAGTATTTAAACTTGCACTTAGTCCAAAGATGGATATGAAGCCTGCATTTTTCGCAATGCCCACAGAACTCACTGAGGACTGGGAGATTACGCTTCTATCAAGTTTAATTACACTTACTCCCGGCACAGTCGTTGTGCACGTCTCAGACGATGCTAAGACGCTTTACATCCATGCTATTGATATGGATGATGTGGACGAGGCAATTGATGATATTAAAAATTCATTTGAGAAGGCAATTATGGAGGTGACTAAATCATGACAGTGTTTATTTGGAGCTCTATCGTGATTATTACACTTGCTATGATTCCTGTAGTGTTTCGTATGGTTAAGGGGCCTACCGCTTCTGACCGCGTTGTAGCGCTCGACTCACTCGGCGTTTCATTGATTAGTTTGATTGCGCTGTTCTCAATTTTTGTCGAAACAGTTTTTTTCCTAGAGATTATTTTATTACTGGCCATCCTATCCTTTATCGGTACAGTAGCATTCTCTAAATTTATCGAGAAGGGAGATATCATTAAACGTGACAATTCTCGCTAACCTACTCGTTATCCTACCTATTTCAGTCGGTGTATTATTTATTGTCGTAACAGCCATTGGCTTAATTCGTTTTCCTGACCTTTATACGCGTGCACATGCAGCATCTAAAAGTGCTACGCTTGGGGTTATGAGTGTATTGATTGGGGTATTCTTTCACTTTTGGCTATTTGAAAACCACTTCAATCCACGTATTTTATTAGGGATTGTCTTCCTGTTTATTACGGGACCTGTTGGCGGTCATATTATGAGCCGCTCCTCTTACATTGCTGGCGTTAAACCATGGGAGGGCACAGTGAAAGATGACCTCGCCGAAGAAATTGAACGTATGAAAAAAGAACAAGGCATTAAATAAAAAAATCGCTTGGGCATAACGCCCAAGCGATTTTTTATTATTTCTCTGCACCCTTACGTTCAATAAAGCTTGCAAGTGTACGTACCATAGCACCTGTACCACCTTTTGGTCCAAGATCATGTGCCGCCTCTGCATCTGATGTACCTGCAATATCTAAATGAATCCAAGGTGTATCATCTGCAAACTCACCAACAAAACCACCCGCAAAAATCATGTGACCATCGCGACCTGGTGAGTTATTTAAATCTGCCATATCTGATTTACGAATGCGTTTTTTGTCGCTTTCTGTTAAAGGTAAGCGCCATACAAACTCATCTGTTTCACCTGTTGACAACATAAAGTCTTCAAAGAAATCTTCGTTATTTGTCAGTGCACCTGTTTTGTCCATACCAAGTGCTACAATTACGCCGCCTGTTAATGTCGCAATATCAAATAAATAATTTGCGCCTTGTTGCTTAGCGTATGTTAGCGCATCCGCTAATACTAAGCGACCCTCAGCATCTGTGTTTAATACTTCTACCGTTTTACCGCTATACGTCGTTAATACATCGTCAGGTTTAATGGCTGTACCCGAAATCATATTATCAGTTGCACCAATTACTGCAACCACGTTTTGATTAGGACGTGTTTCACCAATAATTTTCATTGCACCTAGTACAGCTGCTGCACCGCCCATATCGCCCTTCATACCAACCATGCCGTCACGTGGCTTTAATGAATAGCCGCCTGTATCATACGTAACACCCTTACCTACTAAGCCGATAACATCGTCAAAGTTTTCTGTTGCTTGATATTTTAACGTAATTAAACGAGGCTCCTCTACTGAACCGCGGTTAACACCTAAAATACCACCCATACCTAATTCCTCAAGCTCAGCCTTACCTAAAATTTCTACATCAAAGCCATATTGTTCAGCTAACTCAGCTGCATAATCTGCAAGTTTAGTTGCTGTTAAAATATTCGGTGGTAAATTCACTAAATCACGTGCGCTATTTGTTGCATCACCATAGATTGAGCCTGCCTCAAATGCCGCAGCTACCTCATCCATATCAGCCGTCGTTACAAAGCTTGCTGACGTTAACATAGCATCCTCTTTGTTAGATGTTGTTTTATAATTTGCTACTGCAAAATGTCCAAGCGTGATGCCCTCACCCGCTAAATAAGCTACATCATCCGCTGTGATTTCTTCTGTTACGAAAGAGTCTACCCATAATGTAAATGACGCAAGGTTTGCCTCACGTAATGCTTTCCCTACTAAGCCAAAGCTTTCGCGTAATGTTTTTTCTGTCAATGACTTTGCATCATCTAAACCAACAAAAAGTACACGCTCTACTTTGCTATTGAAAGGTACTTTCGTGATTTTTTTCTCAGCTGTAGCAATATCCCCAGCTTTAATCCATTGCTCTACTTGCTCACCAAAGCATGATGTAAACGCTTCCCAGTTTTTGCGCGTCTTTGGTACACCTACAATAAGTACAGGTGTTGTTAATTGTTCAAAAGTTGTCGTTGTCTTATTAATTTGCATAAGTTGTATGCCTCCTTAAATGTTGTACGCTATTCATTATAGCAATCTTTTTGAATTTCGTGTAAATTTGCGCTTCTTTGAAATAAGCAATGCTATACTAATACTAAAAGTGAGGGGGACATGACTATGATGTTACTAGAAAATACACCGCTTGTTGTAGCACTATGCGCAATTATCTTTGCGCAAATTTTAAAAGTACCTATTTATTTTTTGGTGATGAAGAAATGGGATTTTTCTTTATTAACGTCTACTGGTGGCATGCCTAGCTCACATTCTGCAGCTGTAGCTAGTTTAGCGACAGCAGTTGGTTTCGAAACGTCGCTTGACTCACCTGTCTTTGCTGTAGCAGTTATGTTTGCATTAATTGTTATGTATGATGCGAGTGGTGTACGTCTTGAAGCAGGTAAACACGCTACGCTACTTAATGAATTACGGCAAGACTTTGATTTACTTACTAAAAATATTGCAGAGTGGCCAAAACTTGATGCCGAAGAAAAACATCAAGAGTTAAAAACTTTGCTTGGGCATAAACGTAGTGAGGTTGTCGTTGGTGCGCTAGCTGGTATCGCTTTAGCCTGTACTATTTATATATTTTAAATAAAAGGGAGGCCTGCGCGTTGGCGCAAGCCTCCCTCTTGTTATTAAAACATTTGGTAACCACTTTTACGTAAATACTTCATGACAATACCTGCAACAACTGCGCCTGCAAAACCGCCACCTAGTATGGCAATATCAACAGCGTGTAGTGCTTGTAGCTTGTCTAATAAGGCTGGAAACGCCATGCCTGGTTTAAAAATATAATCGACAGCTTTTACATCATCTATGATAAACACAACGATAATGGGATAAATTAGCGCCATAAACCATGTTACGCGTAACAGCATATTTAATAAGAAGCCAATGCCGAAGAACATAACGAAAAATAATACGACCGAGATGATTAATTGAACGATTGAAATACTCATACTATGTAATACCTCCGTTTTCCTTTCATTAGTTTACATGATACATTGAGCGCTTTCAATCACTTCAGCTTAACTTCAATCAATTGTACACATATTGCTAAAAAAATAATTTATAATTTGTATAGTCAAAAACAGGATCAGGCTTTACATTTAAATTTTCCATAAATTTTTGCTGTTGGTAGGTGTTCTTAGCCATTTCTAACAGCATTTCTGATGTTAAGCTATCCGCAATTAAAGCGGCTGGTGTTAGCCAAGCAACTTCAAGTAGCTCATTACGGGCAACTGTAATGTGCTCATGACGAGGCTGTGCTAAAAAAATTGCCATATTGTCACTAATATCATCACGAATAACACCTGTACGAAAACCAATCAGACCTTCTACCTGACAATCAATTCCTGTTTCCTCTTTAATTTCACGTACAACAGCTTGGTCAACCGTCTCGCCCGCATCTACAAATCCTGCAGGTAATGACCAACGCCCCTTTAAGCCACTATAAGCCTTTTTGACAACAAGCCACTCTCCCTTATTATTAATGACAAGACCTGCTGCACCAAGCCATACTTTACCTCGATTTTTACTCATGTTCATTCCCCCAATGCCGATACTTCTATTATAAGCAATCCGCACAAAAAAATCGCCTCCCGCTAACGCAGGAGGCGATGATTTCTTATAGGAATTTAAATTTACCTTTTTTAAGTACTAGACCAGGTCCGCCAACTAAGAATAGTGCGCGGTTGTCGATTACTTTTTTCAGTGCTGATGCTGTTTTACCTGTAAATTTACGGCCCATTGCATCACCAATTGCATCGTCATGTCCTAAAGAACATACAGCACCTTTAAGGTCTGGTACGAACGCTGATGTTTCGTTACCTTCCATTAGGCTTACGATATTTTTCGCAATTTGCACACCTTGTTGCATAGCAATTTGCGCTGTTGGTGGGTATGGACGGTCGATTTCTGGGTTAATCATAAACGCACAGTCACCAACGATGAATACATCGTCAAAGCCTGGTGCGCGCATATCTGGCTCTACGCGTACACGAGCACGAGCATTTTCGATACCTGATGTTTCGATAAGCTTGCTACCGCGAACACCAGCAGCCCATACTACAGTGCCTGCTTTGATGAATTCAAATTCATCTTCGCCTTTTTTAATTTTAACGCCTTCTTCAGTTGCTTCAACAACTGGTGTACCGATTGAGAACTCGATACCTTTTTTCTGTAATTGGTTTACAGCATACTCTACTAGGTTTTTATCAAAGCCTGGTAATACCATTGGTGCAGCTTCTACACATAGTACACGTACTTTTTCCTGTGGAATATCAAACTCTTTGCAAAGTTCTGGTACACGGTTACCTAATTCACCTAAGAACTCGATACCTGTGAAGCCTGCGCCACCAACTACGATTGTTAATTTACTATCATCTTTAACTTCGTCTAAAGACCAGCTAGCAAATTGATACTCGATATGCTCACGTACTTGACGTGCGGCATTTAAGTTAGCTAATGCTAATGCGTGTGTGTCTAAGCCTGGGATACCGAAAGTTTCGCCTTCAAATCCTAGACCAATTACTAAGTAATCATAATCCATTTTGCCTTCTGAAGTTTCAACAAGACGTTCAGTTACGTCAATGTTTGTTACTTCGGCCTTAACGAATTTCACTTTACTTTTATCAATTACGCTCTCTACGTCGTAACGTGCTTTGTTTGAATCAATTGTACCTGCTCCTGCTTCGTGTAACCAAGTTGACTCGTAGTGATAGTCATTTTTGTTTACTAATACGATGTTGGCGCCATCTTGGCCCACCAATTTTTGCAAGTTTACAACAGTTGTTAATCCACCGTAGCCCGCACCTAATACTAAAATTGTCGGTCTCTTCACTTGAATCAAAACCACCTTTAAATGTATTGTATCTAGCGCAAAAGAAACCGTTAGTAGTTGCCCCTAAACCTCAAGCGCTAGGTCGACAGTATTTCGACAAAAATCCTATCTACTATATTAGACCTTTTCTAGCTTGATTTCAACAAATTAATTCATGCTTGTGATTTACTTCACATTTAACAAAAAACTCACCTACGAGATGTAGGCGAGTTTATACAATGCTTATTCACAAACCTCAGGTGTTCCTTCGCGTTTTTCTGCACGGAAGCTTGTACCACAACCACATGATGCAATAGCATTTGGGTTATCAATCGTAAAGCCACCGCCCATTAATGACTGCTTATAGTCAATGCGCGTACCCTCTAAAATCGCTGCGTCTTCCTTGCTAACAAGTATTGGCAAACCAAATTGCTCATCAATTAAATCCGTATCTTTTTTCTCGCGGTCAAAGTTCATGCCATACGATAAGCCACTACAGCCACCGCCATTTACTGACACACGTAAAAATGCGCCTTGCTCTTCATTATATTCCATCATTTCTTTAATACGAAATGAGGCAGATTCTGTAATATCAATAACTTGTTTGGTAATTGTCATTACTGATCACCTTCCTTTCTTTTATCATATCAACTTTACTAATTTACGCGCAACTATTGCGCTTACTGCTATACTAAAGGTTATACATATTTATTTTGGAGGCAATTACAATGGAACTAACACCGCATTACGAAACAACTATTACATGTATTCATTGCAAGGAGGATTTCCCTACTGCTAAGTTACGTTCAAAATTTGTGCGTGTCAAAAAGCATGAGAGTGATTTCCAACCCGTCTATGTGAACCCTGACGTTAACGGTATTTATTATAACGTTTTTGTGTGTGAGCATTGCGGTTTTTCGTTTACGGAAGATTTTTCGCGCTACTTTGTACCAGGAACAGAACAAATCATTCAGAGTCAAATTGTAGAGCGCTTTGTACGTCGTTCGTATAATGGCGAGCGTACTGTTTTTCAAGCGCTTGAGGCGTATAAGCTTGCGCTAGTATGTGGCAACCTAAAAAAAGAGAAAAATGTCGTGCTCGCGGGACTTGCTATGCGCATTGCTTGGTTATACCGTTCACTCGATAATGAGGGGCAAGAGCTACGCTTTATGAAGATGTCCCGTGATTATTATATTAACTCTTACACTACAGGCGATTATAGCAGCACGCAAATGTCCGAGTTTCGCGTTCGTTATATGATTGGTGAGTTATCGCGCCGCATTGGTGACAATGAAGAGGCAACGCGTAGTTTCTCCCGTATTTTAGAACAGCAAAGCACATGCCTTGAGCCACAAATTATTACAATGACTAAAGAACAATGGTTAATAATGCGCGAAGAATAAAAATAAAAGAGGAAGGGAAATTTCCCTTCCTCTTTGTTATTAAAATACTTGCTCTACTTCGATAATGCCTGGTACTTCTTCTAGTAATGCGCGCTCAATACCTGCTTTTAACGTAATGGTAGAGCTTGGGCAGCTACCGCATGCACCTAGTAAGCGTAATTTTACGATACCATCTTCAATGTCTACTAATTCGCAGTCGCCACCATCTCGTAATAAAAATGGGCGTAATTTATCTAATACTTCTTGCACTTGATCAGTTAGTGTTGCTTGTGTCATTTAACTCGACTCCTTTCATTATAATGATTATAATGTTAATGCAGTAAAAAATCCAATATTGAATCATGAGAGGTTGATTTTCCATGTCAAACAATGCTCCAGTAATCGAAATTTATGGTGCCGCTATTGCTTGTGCAAGCTGTGTAAATGCACCGTCATCAAAAGATACGTATGAATGGCTTCAAGCGGCAATTGACCGTAAATATCCTAATCAAGCTTATACGATTCGTTATGTCGATATCGAAGCACCAATTGAGAATGAACGCGATAAAGCATGGGCTGAGCGCATTAATGATGATGAATTTTTTTACCCGCTCGTATTAATTAATAATGAAATGATTGGTGAAGGCTATATCCAACTTAAGCCTGTTTACGCCAAACTTGAAGCACTCGGCTTTCAAGCATAAAAGAAGGTAGCCTGTGAGCTACCTTCTTTTTTTATAATATGGTGCTTGTTTGCGCTGTGTGATAGTTGCTGTTTTATTTAAGCCTTGTTCGTGTGGTGGGTAAACACGCATTGCCATCTTTCCTGCCTTGGTAGCTGTTTGTACAACACCTAATGCAAGCAATGCTGCGCGAGGAAAGCTAAAATAATCGCCGTCCTCCGTAAAAATCAACAAGTAATCTGGACTGCTGTTCGCATAAAATGCTTGATTAACTCCTGCCGCATCCTTCTCCCAAAAAGCAACAAAATAACCTGCCTTCTTAGGTGTACGTTTAGCTAAACGACTGCGATAACTAATGCCCTCTACTGTAAATGTACAACCCTCATAAGCTGCATTTTGTGGCTCTTGTTGTATGGTCTCAAGCTGTGAAAATAGTTCTTTTAGCCATTGTTGTGATTGCACGTTAATCCCTCCAGCAAAAAAGCTGCCTCCTCTGAGACAGCTTTTTACATATTAATCATTTTGACGCTTGTACATCCATAATAAACCTGACTTCATTAAACGTGCGATACGTCCTGTTAATGTAGTATCAGCTAAATGCACAAAACCTTGTTTTTTACCTAAAGAGCCCATAAAGCCTTTTAATTTAATTTCAGGCATTTTTTCTGGTAACTCCTCATGGCGCCAGCGAGCTTTTAATACACGAACAATATGCTCTGCTTGCTCCTCAGCTAGCTGTGCTGTTGGTGGTAAAGTTGAGGATGCACAGTCTCCTACAAAGAACACATGCTCATCTTCTGGCGTATAAAAATACTGTGTTACGATTGGACGGTCAAATTTATCTTTTTCTACATCCATATCACGCACAATTTTTACAGGCTGTACGCCCGCTGTCCATACAACCGCATCCACATCAATAATATTGTCGTGGTTATATAACTTACCTTGCTCTACTTTAGTAATATTAGAGTTGGCTACAACATCTACATTGTGTTTATCAAACCATTGTTGTACATAACGGCTAAGCTTCTCAGGGAAGTCACGTAAAATACGCTCACCGCGGTCAAATAATTTAACGTTTAAATCTGGACGGCTCTCACGTAGCTCACTTGCCATTTCGATACCACTTAGGCCTGCCCCCACAATGCCTACAGTCGAACCTGATGGTAAGCCGCATACTTCTTTATATGTGCGACGTGCCTTGCCAATTGTTTGAATGCTATACGTAAATTCATCAGCACCTGGTACACCGTGATATTTATCCTCACAACCTAAACCTACAACTAGCTCATCATACGGTACATGTTCGCCGCTCTCTAAAACGACCTCTTTTGTCTCGCGATTTACTTCAACCACTTCACCGTACATCACCTTAAGGCGCTCATGCTCAGGGAAGCTAACACGAATATCCTTATCTGTTGATGTGCCTGCTGCTACTGCATAAAACTCAGTTTTTAAGCTATGAAACGGTGTTCGATCAATCAATGTAATTTGCATATCTAACGGAAGATTGTTGGGTAGCAGGCGTAATAAAATTCGCATGTTGCCGTAGCCCCCACCTAAAAGTACTAAATTTCGCATAGTTCGCTCCTTCTCCACTCCATTTTTTGTTCACAAAGTTTCCATATTTCATAGTATATATGATTGTGATACTTTTCACAATATCATTTTTTGTTCTTTGTTACTTGTCTATTTTATGAAAAGAGAGTAGCATAACTTTTGAAAGAGGTGACCCCAGTGAATCCGATGGTTGAATTTTGTGTAAGTAATTTAGCAAATGGCGCGCAAGAAACCTTTGAAGCGCTTGAACGCGACCCGAATGTTGATGTACTTGACTATGGTTGCCTAAGCTACTGTACAAAGTGTGATAATGCTTTTTATGCTTTGGTAAATGGTGAAATTGTTGAGGCGGATACACCTGCCGAGTTAACCAAAAATATTTATCAGTACATTGAAGATAACCCAATGTGGTAAAAAAAGCTTCGAGCCAATTGGCTCGAAGCTTTTATAATAAATCCGTTAATTGAGCTACACGCTGAGTAGCGTGAATTGCGTCCTTGCTACGCGTTACACCTGTATCTACATGAATCGTAGCAATACCATACGCAACTCCGCACATAATATCTGTATCATGATTATCCCCTACTAGCACCATATCTTGCTTTCGTAGATGGTGGTCACGTGCAATCATTTCTAGCATTAAAGGTGAGGGCTTACCAATATAAATAGGCTCTACTCCTGCAACACCTGCAATCAGCTCTGTAAATGCTCCGTTACCCGGTACAAAACCAAACTCTGTTGGAAACTTTACATCCTGATTTGTAGATAATAATGTTGCGCCATGCTGCACAGCTACAGCTGCTGTAGCAAGCTTCATATAGTTAACCTCACGATCAATGCCAACGACTACAATACTCCCACCTTGCTCTACAAGCTCAACACCTGCGCGCTGTAAGGCATCACGCAAACCATGTGAGCCAATTAATAATGCGCGCTCACCTGCAAAATTTTCGGTAATATATTTCGCTGTCGCTAAAGCGCTCGAATAAATATGGTCTACTTGCGCTACAATACCCATATCCTCAAGAGTTGCTTGTAACTCAGCTACGGTTTTTGAGGAGTTATTCGTAATAAAAAACGGCTCAATCCCCTTAGCCTGCAATGCATGAATAAAAGTTACAGCACTAGCAATTGGCTCATTGCCGCGATATACTGTGCCATCTAAATCAAAGCAATACGCTTTGTACTGCATTATTTTTCGTCCTCTGGTAAAAATGCTGACACAGGTCCTAGCTCATTTGTTAAATAGTCATTTACTTTTGGTGTAAACGCCTTCATTGCTGGTAAGCTTGCTGTTAATACTTGTAGCACCTTAGCATCGTCTACCTCAGTAAACTCGCGCACTAACATTTTACGTAAGCCTACAACATCTTTTAATGGTGCATCCATTTCAGGTGTAATTACTTTTTCGTCTACTAAGATGTCAATGATGTCCTCATAACTACCTGGGTCACGCATAATAAAGCCATCAATCATTAAATTACCAACATCCATCATGGCCTCCATTACATTGTGACCAATACGTTGTAATGCGAGTTGCGCCACAACGTCCTCTTGCCAATCTGCCTTGCCTTCAAAAATAGCAAGCAGCTCATCTAAATGTTGTAATGTGTTTGTGATTTTGTTTCTGTCTACGAAATACACAATTATGCCTCCATTCAAATCTTTTAAAGTTGATTGTACATTCTCTTCTATAGTACCATATCTATATAATTGGAAGGGGATAAAACACGTATGGAACGCTTTTTCTTATATGATGATGTAGAGGATACCAAAACACGCTTCGTGGCTTTCGCAGGCGAAAAGCTACGTTATGATTTAGCCATTTTACAATCTACGCGCTTTTTTGGTAAAGTGCTCGTTTTAGATATTCAAACAAATCGTTTTGCAATTATTGGACCTGATGATGTGCAAGAGCCAGGTTATTTAGAGGCTGCTTACCATCGTACAGAAGCCGAGACTGTAGAGCTACGCGAATATTTAACAGAATTAATGGCCTAATAAAAAAACGTTCTCGCGATTAAGCGAGAACGTTTTTTTCTACTTCAGCCACTTCTTTCGGCTGCTTTTTTTCTGGTGCGATTTTTTTACCACGCTTTAAAATAAAATAGGCGCAGCCAAAGTTACAGTATTCATATAAATAATCCTGCACTGTACTAATTTTTGTATCAAAGGCTGATTTAGGATGTTTGTCCTCGTAAAAACCTTTTAAACGAAGTTGATTATAGCCCCAGTCACCTAAAATATAATCGTACTTAGCTAAGATTTCGGAGTAACGTGCAACTACTGCCTCCATATCAAATGCCTCGCGGTAATCTGTGACAATCTCATACTCGTATTTATCTAACACAATCAAATGTGTCACCTCTTTCACTTCTCTGCTTGCAACTGGCGCTCCTTTGTTGCCGCATTTACCTGCTCGTCTGCATGATAGCTACTGCGTACAAGCGGGCCTGCCTCACAATGTGAGAAGCCTTTTTCCATTGCAATTTTACGTAACTTACCAAACTCAAGTGGTGAGTAATATTTTTTTACAGGTAGATGTTTTTTCGTCGGCTGTAAATATTGACCGATTGTCATAATATCTACGTCATTCGCACGTAAATCATCCATAACCTCTATAATTTCTTCTTCTGTTTCGCCTAGACCAATCATTAATGATGACTTTGTAGGAATATCAGGCTGTAATTCTTTTGCTCGCTTTAAAAATGCTAATGAGCGCTCATACGTAGCTTTAGCACGCACACGCGGTGTTAGGCTACGAACGGTTTCGATGTTGTGATTTAAAATGTCAGGACGTGCATCCATTAACATTGTGATATTTTCGTCGAGACCACCTAAGTCAGATGGCAATACCTCTACTGATGTTGCTGGACTCTTGCGACGGATGGCACGGATAGTTTCAGCTAGCACCCCTGCTCCACCATCTTTTAAATCGTCACGCGCTACCATTGTAATAACAACGTGCTTTAAATCCATAATTTTAACAGAGTCTGCTACGCGCTCTGGCTCTTGTAAATCAAGCTCTGTTGGTAAACCTGTTTTTACGGCACAGAAGCGACATGCGCGGGTACATACTGACCCTAAAATCATCATTGTCGCTGTGCGACGCTCACCCCAACACTCGTGAATATTTGGACAGCGTGCCTCTTCACATACCGTATGTAAATTGTTTTCACGCATTAATTTCTTTAAGCCTTTATACTCGTCGTTCGTGTTTAATTTGATTTTTAACCACTCTGGTTTGCGTAAGTATTCGTCTTTTTTGCTAGTCGGTTTGCAAGATGTCATTTCCTACTCCGCCCCTATTCTTTGTTTATTGTATTCGTTGACAATGTATCACACTACAGGTCGCTTCAACAACAGTTTTTACTTATTTAACACGTAGTCTGCTTCGATTTCTACAATTTCTAGTGTAGGCTGATCAATTAATGCTAATTCATGCGTAGCTTTTAAAATTTGATTGTTTTGCTCAAAAATACGAAGCACAGGTCGCAGTGGATTAATTGGGTTTTGGCGCACAACAATACCACGCGCATCATCATTTAAACGTAGGATAGTACCATTAGGGTAATGTACAACACTTTTACGTAGCGCATCTAACACCGTTGCGTCAAATGCTGTACCCTCACCTTCGCCCATAATTTTAAGACACTCTACAGGCAATATTTTTTTGCGATACACACGTGTGCTTGATAGTGCGTCAAAAACATCTGCTACTGCAATAATTTTTGCAAAGGGGTGGATGTCTTTTTCAGTTAAGCCGCGTGGGTAGCCTGAGCCATCCAAGCGCTCATGATGTTGAAAGGCGCAATGTGCAACAAGCAATGGCATCGTATATAAATTACGAAGCAATTCAAAGCCATATTTTGTGTGCTCCTTCATTTGTCCATACTCTTGATCAGTTAAACGCCCAGGCTTTTGTAAAATCTCCTGCGGAATACTAATTTTACCGACGTCATGTAAAAGTGCTCCCATACCAATCGTTTTTAAATCTTTTTCGCTATACTTTAAATGCTTTGCAATGGCTAAAGCATATAATGTTACCTGAAACGAGTGTTGATAAATGTATTCGTCGTATAAAAAGGCATCCGATAATACCATCAGCGCCTCACCACTCTCCATAATAATGGCGATTAGTGCATCTAAATCTTTAGATAGAGCGAGTGCCTTTTGCTCAAGTACATAAGCGATTTTTTTACGGTCTGCCTTTTGTACAGCGTCAAACGAGCTTTTAATTTCATTTACAACTTGATTACGTACAACTTGCGGCACGGTTTCTACAACTTCTATGCCTTTTGATAATGCCGTATCAATATATACATATTGCACGCTTAGTTGTTCTAGTCGGCGAATACTACGTTCATTTAAACTTACGCCTTGTTGCAGCAGCGGGTGCCCTGCGTCGTTCCAAATTGTTTTGCCAAGTGTCATGCCGTCGCGTACGGCCTCTAATGCGATTAATTGCATAGCGGAAACCCCATTCTATTTATTTTCTTTATTCCGCAAAATATTTTTGCCCATAGTCTAGTAGTAGCTCGCGTAAAAATGCAGGGAGTACATACTGTTTTTTTGCATAGTTAAACTGTGGGTAAAAATAGCCAAAGGTAAATAAATCAAGCGTCACTAGTCGGTAGACACCATCATCCTTTGCTAGTTGCCCATTTATCACTAAACGACGATGCTCGTCTAGCTTAAAGCCATATGTAAGTATTTTGCCCAGTACTACACCACGAAACCCTAGGCCTTTTAGTGCCATGCGTGGCCACTCTTCATCTGTAGACTGTGCCAAAATTTCTTTTAATTGCTGCGCTGTCACTTCAATGATGCAAAGATTAATAGGATGCGGTAGTAAACGGTGCAAATCTAAAGCTGTTACTGGTCCCTTTTGTAAGTCACTGAGGAAAATACCAGCATTAAATAATGCACAATCTGCTTTTGTTTCTTCTAGCATCACACGCGCAAATAAATCCGATAATTTGGAGTAATGGTACCATTCCTTATTATACGTTTTTGGTGCTGTAAATACGGTTTGTTGCATTAGTGCCTCGCCCTTTGCCGTAAGCTTAGCTGCTTGTAATGCTTCTTTTTCGAGTGGTGGTAAATCCGTACTCGCATGTAATCGTGTGGTCTTTTGAAGTTTGCCATCTTCAATTTGTAATGTCAGCTCACCTAAATAGCGCCCAAACATCCCCCCACCTGTCAGTAACACATCATTAACTGTTTTGCCTGTTGGTAATACATGATGCGTGTGCGAACCAAAAATCACATCAATGATTGGACAAGCCTCCGCTAGTGCCTCATCTTCATTAATACCAAGATGAGAGAGACATAGTAAAATATCTACTTTGTCTTGCAAATAGTAAGCTAACTGTATGAGCTTTTCCTTTGCGCCACTAACATCCCAGTTCAGTTCACGGTAGAACGCTTCAAAAGGCGCTGTAGCCGCAATGAAACCTACCTTCGTACCTGCCGCCGTCGTTTTAATGACGTATGGTTTTACCCACGCTGGTGTTTGCCCTTCAATAGCTTTTAAATTAGCAATTACGACATCAAATGTCGCGTCTTCATAGAGCGCACTTAAGTCTTCAAAGCCTAATGTAATGCCCTCGTTATTACCGAGCGTCACAACATCGTAGTCTGCTTCATTTAATAGCGCTACATTACCTTTACCTAATGTTGCCTCGGTAAAAATAGAGGAGCGATCCATATGGTCACCAATATCGCACAGCCACACGGTATCACCCTGCTGCTCGTAAGCTGCCTTGCGCGCTTGAATATACGCCTGCATTCTTGCCCAATAGGCAAAATGACTATGCCAGTCATTTGTATGAAAGATATGGATTTTTTCCATATAGCATCGCTCCCTTTAATTTACTAAGCCATCAATAATCGAACGGATACCAAGTAGTAATAATACAATACGTAAAATCAATACTAAGGTATCAGAGTTTAAGCGCTTATTTAAACGCGCCCCTAATTTTGCGCCAATATATGCGCCTGGAATAACAGGTAATGTGTACAACCAAGGTACATTGCCTAAATAAATATGGCTCATTGAGTTAACAATGGCTGATAAAAACACCATAAACATTGATGTTGCAATAGCCACATGTGGTGGAAATAAAAATAAAATAATCATTGCTGGCACAATAATTGAGCCGCCACCAATACCAAATAGCCCTGACATAATGCCAATAAAGAAAGTTAAAATAAGTGCAAACCAAATAGGATAACCATAAATAAACGTTTTACCATCAGGGTCTGTAAATTTACGCTCTTTACCATGGGCTACAAACCATTTTACAGGCTTTAATTTATCACGCACAATTAAAATCGTCGCTAAAATAATCAGTAAAATACCAAAATATAAATTAAATGAAGGTAAATCTAGTCCTTTATTTAACCAAGCACCAATCATAGTGCCAGGTACACTACCTAAAAAAAAGATAAAACCACTGCGGTAATCTACCGTTTTTGATTTCATATAGCTTAATGTCGAGGAAAGCCCTATAAAAATCATCATAATAACGGATAGACCTACTACGCTCTGCGGTGTAATTTCAGGTATATAGCCAAGGCTTACACCAACGTATAAAGTAGCTGGCACTAAAATCACACCACCACCTAGCCCAACAAGCGCACCAACAAGACCTGATGCAAGTGCTAGCACGGCTAAAATTATATATTCCATTACCACTCACCCCCAAATATATCTAGCTGCCTTGGTGCGAGCCCCTCGTACGAAATATTTAATAAATGTTGTAGGCGCTTCGCATTAGGCGCTGCATCATGTGCGGAGTTATTGTTAAATGTCACAACAACATCCTTCCCCTGTGCTTCAAACTCCTTAATGACGTGCATAAATGTCGTTAGCTCATCATCATTATAATTATATAAAAAACGTACTTTACGCCAGTGCTCTGCATTACCTACATTACGCCAGCCATGTAAATTACGTCCGTGAAACCTAAACATCACTCGGTCCGTCGTTGCCTCTGGTACAAATGGAATACTGCCTACACCAGCTTGTGGCTCATCACAAATTACATTAATGATTTTTTCCTCACGTAAAAAGTTAAGCGTTGCTTCGCGGTGCTGTGGGTCAAACCATGTTTGATTACGAAACTCCACTGCCAATTGAAAATGCGTAAGACGCTGATTCATTTTACGAATATAGGCCATATTTTTTGGCATCGCATCATACCAAGGTGGAAACTGTACGAGCACTGCATATAATTTGCCTGCTTGCTGCATTGGCATTAAGCAGTCTTCAAACGTTTGATAAATTTCTTCAATGGAGCTAAACGTCCAATCTTCTCTGCGCTGATGCCCTGTCATGGCTTGGTGTGCCTTAACAATAAAGCGAAAGTTACTTGGGGTTTCAGCTACCCATTTTTCAATTGTGGCTAGCTTAGGTATCGCATAAAATGAGCTATCAATTTCGACAATAGGAAAATGCCCACTGTAGTCAAATAGCTTTGCGCTTGCCTTGGTCGTAGCCGAAGCAAGTATGGGATGGTCAGTAAAACCCGTTAAACCAATTCGTATCATATACTTCACCTCAGTACTATCATACATTACTATTTTACCCTACGTCTTTAAGTTTATAAAAAAACACCGAAGTTATTATCCTTCGGTGCGTGCATAAGTACTATAAATCAAACCGTTTTTTTCGTAACTCTTTACCGCGCGCAATGCCACACGCGTATCCGTTGTAAACAAACGAATACCCTCACCTAAAATAATTGGCATCGTGGCGATTTGGTACTCATCAATTAAATTAGCGCTCACTAATGGTTGAATACTGCTAGCACCACCTACAAGCCAAATTGTACCGCCTGGCTGTTTACGTAAGCGTTGTACTAATGATACAACCGCTTCGTCAGTAAAATGCACTGCGCCTTCACTCGCACGTGACTCATGCGTCATAATATAACTCGTTACGTCCTCGTAAGGGTAATGTGTTGGTGACAGCTCCGTTACAACTTGATCGTATGTCGTGCGTCCCATAATTACAGTATCAACCTGCGCATAAAAATCTTCATAGCTCGTATCTTCTTCTGCTCCTGTAGGCACGAGCCAATCGACCTTGCCCTCTTTGTCTGCAATATAACCATCTAAACTTGTTGCAATATAAAGTACGACCTTTCTTAATGTCCCGTCCAACATGCGTCCCCCTCTGGTGCATCACTCTCACATTTGGCACAGTAGAGTGGCTTTTCTTCTCCGTAGTATGGATAGCCGCAATCCTCACAATAAAAAACTTGCTTTGTCATGACGTTCACCTCTTACTACTATGCTACGCGGCTCTGTTACCTTTAGCGAATAATTTGCTCACAAGCACACTTGTCCATGCCGCCATTGGAATGACAAGGGCAATGCCAATGCCTGCTGTAAAGATAGTTAATACTTCTGCACCAAATACTTTTGCATTTACAATTTCACCAAAGGAATAATGCAAATCCTTAAACCAAATGAGCAAACCTAAATAGCCACCAAAAAAGGCAAAGAACAGCGTATTTGTATCTGTGCCTAAAATATCTCGTCCAATTAGCATACCATGCGCTACTAATTGTCGTGGCGTGCTCGTAGTATGACGCGCATACTCATGCATAGATGAAGTAATAGACATCGCTACATCCATAATCGCGCCAATGGTACTCATAATAATAACAGCTGCCGCTACTTGCACATAATCAATACCTATTAATAAATTATAAGCATCTAGCTCTTCAGTTTCTTCTTCACTAAAGCCTTGGATCATTGCAACATCTGTCACCAAGTAAATGACGCTAAGCAACACACCTAGCGTAAGAAATGTAGCAATAAAAGCTGCCAGTGTTTTGCGATTTAAGCCATTAATATAAAATAAATTAACGGCACATAAGGCTGCACAAGCTACAAGTGTTAATAGCAAAATATTGGTTTGTGTATCCAACATAAAAAATACCGTCACCAGTAAAATAATGCCGTTTAAAAATAATGAAATAAACGAACGTACACCATTCATACCGCCTACAGCCACCATGAGTATTAATAAAACGCCTGCCAGTAAAAGTAACACATTCATTTACTGCACCTGCTTTCGTTGCATTAGCCATAATGAAATATATAAGCTAATAGGAATTGTACTTACCACACCAATACCACCTGCTAGCGCGCGCGCAATTTCGAGGGATAGGTTCATAGATAGGGTATAACCAAAAGGTAACCCGTTTTTAAAATAAAGCAACAACATTGGAATAGAGCCACTCACATATGCAAAAAATAAAATATTTGTAATGGTGCCCATAATGTCCTTACCAATCTCACGCCCTGACTGCTTAATCTCATCAAGTGTAGCTGTGTGCTGCATACTAAAGAGCGCAGAGGTCATCGTAATTGCTACGTCCATCACTGCACCAAGTGAACCAATTAATAAACCAGCTAAAAATACTGTATGGTAAGGACGTGTTAAAAACTGCATTTCTTCATAATGAAGCCCTTCCTGTTTCGTAACAAACATAGCTAGTGCCGCAACGCTAAAGGCAATGCCTGTCCCAAGCAATGTCGCAATGAGTGCTGCTGTTGCTTTTTGGCTACGCCCGTTTACCATAACAATCGAAATCACCGCAAACAGCACTACAGCTATCGCACTTACCAACAGCAAACTGACGTGCTCATAGCGTACATACACTGTAATAGCTGCTACTAAAATTACCACATTAACGCCAAAACTCATCAATGAATATACACCTTGCTTACGCCCTACAACTACTAGCATTGCGATAAAGAGCCATGCCGCTATTACAATATACTTATCTCGCTTTACGCCTAAAATATGGTCATCTGCGATAAATAACTCATCACCGCGTGTATAGTTTTGATCAAAGGCGCGTGAGTCTGAATACGTATTATATAAAGTGTATGACTTACCTGCTTGATCTACTGCAGTGAGCTGTTGTACATATTGCTTATCCTGCTCAAGCTCCATAGTCTCTACTACTTGAGTAGCCGTTACCTTAACGATCGTATCGCCATACCATGCGTGATTGTGATAAACGGCATAAATGGAGAGCGCGCAAAACATAACAGTTAATGCGACTAACCACTTTTTCATCTGCTTCACCTCAAACAAAAAAAGAGGCATTATTCCTCGCCTCTTTTATGAATTATTTTTTCTACAATACCATTTCGTGCTAAGGATGCAAAATAAATTTCATCCGTTTTTGTATAAAAGCCTGCTGTACCCATAGGCTGCCATTGATAATCATCATGAATTTGTAGCTTTTCAGTAATGGTGTCCTTTGTAACCTCGTACTTTACAAAGCCTGTTGGCGCTGTAGGATAGGTTAACTCCGCACTACCATCTTTATTTTTAATCGCTGGACTTGCCTCTCTCACAAACTGTGGTAAGTTAAAACTGCCATGTACAATACGCCCTGTTTCGTTAATTAAATACATATAACCAGCACCGTCACGCGTATTACCTGTCACCACAAAGGCATCAATAGCTGGTAAATAATCTACTTGGTATTCATAGTAAGCATTGTTGGGCTGTAATAATAATGGACGCTTTTGAAACCGTTTGGCTACTGGGTCGTATAAAGCATACATCACTTGTGAATAATCTTCTTCGTCAATATAACGTTGCCATACGACTAAAGCACGCTTTGGTGAAGCGGCAACGATTGGCCACCACTCGCGGTCTTTATCACGTGTTGTAATCGCCTCTGTATCAATTACATTGCCTGCATCATCATAAGCAGTAAGGTTTACCGTTTTACCTGTACCTAAATTATCCACGCCACCGCGATTGATCCAGTCATCCGACCAAACAATTACATGGGCATCCTTTGTTGAAGCAACATGCCCTGAATGTGCACCATCTTTCACAGTCTGTGGGTAAGGCTTAATAATTTTGCCGTTAGCGTCCATCATCATAAAACGCTGCGCGACCTCTTGTGTGGTTTGATTTGCGTCTTCAAAGGTAATCATACGTGTACCTGACTGCGTGGCACTTACGCTCACAGGTTCCTGTGCAAACGGAGCCTCAAGTAGCGGCTTACGTTCCTTTAAGCTAAGATCATCATGACGCACCACACCTGTCATCACATTATGCGTCCATTCGCTACTTTGTCCATCATCAGTTGTTTGTGACCAAAAGGCATCCATATTGCCATCAGGTCGTTCAATAAATGTTAAGCCATGGGCGAAGCGGCGACCATCACCTTCATATTTTTGTTCATCATCTATCGAAATTGTTTCTACTTGGTAGGGCTGTTGATCCTGTCTGGCCAACCAAAAGACGATAAGGAGTATACCAACGACGCCTACCGCTACAAGCACTTTTTTCATCTCATCACACCAAACTATTTATTCCGCAGGGGGTTTTATTATAATTTATCAACTTTACCACAGTAGCCAAAGCTTGTTCCAACCTTTTAGTGGGCCTCACCTTGTTATTTTATTTATTGTATTTGGCTTAGCGCTATTATTTTTATGCTTTCCCACTCATATTAAGCGCCCACCTGTTGTAACTAGCATACGTGTCACGCTAATCCTTATGCTTATTGTACAACAGTTTTTACTCTATAGTTGGTACGCTATGAATCATGAGTGGAATGTTTCCGATGCTTTACCACTCTACCCATGTCGCCTAACTACATTATTTGTATTAATTATGCTCATAACACGACGGACCTTTTTGCTTAATTTTACGTTTTACTGGGGTATCATAGGGGCTTTACTAGCATTACTATCACCAGACACAAATCAGCTTGGCTTTCCTAATGCCATGTTCATTCAATTTTTTGTAGGGCATAGCGCGCTACTACTCGGGATTTTATTTATTGTTATCACGACGGATTTTAACGTAACTAAGGAAGGCTTACTACTTACGTATAAACAAAGTCTTGTATACTTTGCACTTATGTTTATTATCAATACTATTTTCGGTAGCAACTATGCCTACCTACGCACTTTACCGCCCTCACCTTTTTTAACTTGGGCACCTAGCTACCCATGGCATATTCCGCTTATTATCTCTGCCATCTTTCTCTTATTTTACGTGGTTTACTCGCTTTGTCGCAAGCGTCTAGCATAGCTTTTAGGCGAAGGGGTATACTACGGTAGGAGGTGACGTTTTGTTTTTGAGTTTTTCATTTCGTGGCGGCCGTATTTTTAAAACGGCGATTGCGGTTTTTATTACAGCATGGCTTTGTGCATTATTGGACTGGCCCGCAACATTTGCGGTCATTACTGCTATTGTAACGCTAGAGCCTACCGTAACCGACTCTGTTAAAAAAAGTTTCGTGCGTTTTCCTGCATCAGCCATTGGTGCATTTTACACTGTACTATCCGTGTTTTTATTAGGGCATACACCACTAACCTATACCGTATCAGCCGCACTTACTATTGCGACTTGCTATAAATTAAAATTACATGACGGTCTGCTCGTCGCTACCTTAACTGCTGTGGCCATGGTAGACGTGGTACATAGCAACTTTTTAATTGCGTTTATCGTTCGCTTAGGTACAACTACTATCGGTCTACTCGTATCTACTGCTGTTAATATGCTCGTGTTTCCACCAGAGTACTCTACAATGATTGCAAAGCACTTAGCAACGAGCAAGCAAAAGCTACAAGAGCTAGCACCAAACGTTATACAAGCGTTAATTGACGGTGAAACAGACCGCTCCATACATCAAGCTCAAATGAATGCCTTACAAAAAGATATGGCGCTCACAGCAAAGCTTTTGCAGTTTCAAGAGAAGGATACCTTCCACCCATTAGCAGCCAAAAGTAAATACCCTATTGCGCCGCAAAAATCACAGTTTCAGGCGCTTAAGTTAATGACACATCATCTCGAGAACTTACTGGCATTACCGTTAACTAAACCAAGTTGGACGACTATCGAGCAACTGCAATTAGTAGAAGCAAACAAAGCACTAGCAACGCAGTGGGATACATTAGATGCCCAGCATTATAAAGAGCAACTAGCCACCATTACTGCACAGTTTTTTGCAGAGCAACGCCAAGCAACTGATACAACATTTATCCCAATTGAAAGTCTATTATTATTTGAAATTATTGCTCTCTATGAACAATTGCCCAAAGTAAAAAGCCAGTAGCGCGCTACTGGCTTTTTGTTATGACTTAATAAAGGTGGCAATGGTTGGTACAAGCGCCTCCGTTAACGGAAGTGTTGGATTAAAATACGTTGCCATATTGCCTGCTGGGTCTGTTGGTGCATCTTTTAATACATGATTCATCTCTTTAAAATAAACGGCCTTACTCGCTGTAAAATCACTTAAACGTTTCGCATCTGCTGGCTTCACCTGTAAATCATTTTCACCTTGAATAATTAATGTTTTAGCCTTTGTCTGTTGCAGTAACGCAGCTGGGTCATAAGCTAGCCATGAAATCATATAATCTTGAATAGACGGGCGGAACAATGACTGCAAAGCTGGTGCTATATCCGTCACATGCTCTCCCTGTTCAAGCTTGGCTAAGATTGCCTTTGCTTCATTTGCTATCGCTGGCGATTGTGCCTCTAACTGCTCAAGTAATACTTCGCCAATTGGGCGACCTGCACCTGCAAGCGAGGTAATGGAAGCGACCTGCTTATGTTGTGCAGCTAATGATGCCATAAAGGCTCCTTCACTATGCCCAATCAAATGAACTTCGTTAAAACGCACATCTTTATTTAAAACTTCTATTAATGCCTCAACATCCTTAGCGTAATCCTCTACAACTAAACCTTCCTCCGTTGTAAGTAATGCTGTGTTACTGCCTACACCACGCTTATCATAACGTAGCGTAGCAATACCCTTATCCGCTAACCCTTCTGCTACCATTTTTAAGCTATTATTTTTACCTGCAATAGCTGAGTTACCATCTTTATCTGTAGGGCCTGAGCCTGCAATAATAATCGCTACAGGTACAGGTTTGCTTACATTCACTGGCAACTGAAGCGCCGCCTGTAAGTTACCGCCTTCAACAGGTACGGTTACTTTTTCGTACGTAATAACCTCTGGCTCAACAGGGTGGAACATCATATTAAACATTTGGTTATTTTGTTTAAATACAGTTGTCATCAAACCATCTGTAAGCGTACTCTCTAACGTCATCACTTGATTACCCAGTGCAACTGTCATAACAGCTACCTCACCTTTCATCTCTAGCGTTACTGGGTAATCTTTAATGCCTTGTGCTGGAATAGAAATCATTGCGCTGTCTTGCGTAATGTTTAATTGCATCTCTAACATCGCCTCAGCTAACGTTCCTTCCCACTGTCCTACAAAATCTGCACGTGTCGTTTGTTGCGCCATGGCACGTTGTAAAAATACAGCCATATGCGCACGCGTCACTGGCTCATTTGGTTTAAATTTACCGTTATCGCCTGTTGTAATACCATGGCTTGCTAATATATTAATGTAATCCTTTGCCCAGTGGTCTTTAGCAACATCCGTAAAGTCGCCTTTATTTGTACGTGGTTGTAAATGAAAAGCTTGCACTAACATTTTTGCCATCTGTGCACGTGTAATGACTTGCTTTGGTTTAAAATTATCTCCCGCCCCGTCAATGACACCCGCACGGTACGCCTTAGCAATCACATCCGCATAGGCTGCAGTTGCTGGTACATCTAAAAACGTCTTACCCTCACGTATTGGTGCTAGTGGTAAAGCGCGCGACAGCATCAACACCGCATGCTCACGTGATACAGCTTGCGATGGCTTAAATTGATTAGCGTTACCTGTAATAATGCCTGCCTCTTTCATCGCGCCAATTTCTTTAGCGTATGGATGATTAGCCGGTACATCGTCAAATGGTCCTTCTGCTGCTTGAGCTACAACTGCAGGTATAACCGTTGTAGCTGCGAGTGTTGCTAAAAATAGTTTAGATTTCATAATTCATCGCCTCCTATTACTAAGTATACGAAACACTACACACTTTGTTTCAATAAAAAAAAGCTCGCCACTATAAAGTGACGAGCTAATTTATCATTAACCGATTGAACCTTCCATCTCATAGTTGATTAGGCGGTTCATTTCTACGGCATATTCCATTGGTAATTCTTTTGTGAATGGTTCGATGAAGCCCATTACGATCATTTCTGTAGCTTCAAGCTCAGAAATACCACGGCTCATTAGGTAGAATAATTGTTCTTCTGATACTTTCGACACTTTTGCTTCGTGCTCAAGTGATACGTCATCATTTAAGATTTCGTTGTACGGGATTGTATCTGAAGTTGATTCATTATCCATAATTAATGTATCACACTCAATGTTGGCACGTGCACCCTTCGCTTTAGGACCAAAACGAACGATACCGCGGTAAGTTACTTTACCGCCGTGATGAGAAATTGATTTTGATACGATGGTTGAAGATGTGTTTGGTGCTAAGTGAATCATTTTTGCACCCGCATCTTGGTGTTGCCCTTTACCTGCTAATGCAATTGAAAGTGTAAGACCGCGTGCGCCCTCACCTTTTAAAATACATGCAGGGTATTTCATCGTTAATTTAGAACCGATGTTACCATCAATCCATTCCATTGTACCGTTCTCTTCAACAACTGTACGTTTTGTAACTAAGTTATAAACGTTGTTTGCCCAGTTTTGAATCGTTGTATAACGGCAGTATGCGTCTTTTTTAACAATGATTTCAACTACAGCTGAGTGTAGTGAGTTTGTTGTGTAAACAGGAGCTGTACAGCCTTCAACGTAGTGAACGCTAGCGCCTTCGTCAACAATAATAAGTGTACGCTCAAATTGACCCATGTTTTCTGAGTTAATACGGAAGTACGCTTGTAGTGGTGTATCCACTTTAATACCTGGTGGTACGTAAATGAATGAGCCACCTGACCAAACTGCTGAGTTTAGTGCAGAGAATTTATTGTCTGTTGCTGGGATAACAGTGCCCCAGTATTGTTTAAAGATGTCTTCGTTTTCACGAAGTGCTGAGTCTGTATCTTTAAAGACAATACCCATATCCTCTAAATCTGATTTCATGTTGTGGTAAACAACCTCTGACTCATACTGTGCAGAAACACCCGCAAGGTATTTTTGCTCAGCTTCAGGGATACCTAGTTTATCAAATGTTGCTTTGATTTCTTCAGGTACCTCATCCCAAGAGCGCTCTGTAGCTTCTGACGGTTTTACGTAATACGTAATTTCATCAAAGTCTAATGAGTTAAGGTCGCCACCCCATTGTGGCATTGGTTTTGAATAGAATGTTTCAAGTGCTTTTAAGCGGTAATCTAACATCCACTCTGGCTCTTGCTTCATATTCGAAATTTCGCGCACGATGTCTTCCGTAAGACCACGTTTCGAACGGAAAACTGATACGTCCTTGTCATGGAATCCGTATTTATAATCGCCGATATCTGGCATTTTTTTAGCCATCTTTATTCCTCCGTTCAGTATTTTAAAGTGCCAAAACACATCATTACATCAATTGTGCTATGACTGCCCCTCAAAAACAATTACTTGTCTTCTGTAACGCCTTTTTCCATTGCCTTCCATGCAAGTGTTGCACACTTAATGCGGGCTGGGAATTTAGCAACGCCTTGCAATGCCTCAACGTCACCTAGGTCGTATTTTTCGTCGTCGAAGTCTTCCCCAAGCATCATTTTCGAAAAAATATCTGCTAGTTCAACAGCTTCTTCAACTTTTTTATCTTTAACAAGCTGTGTCATCATTGAAGCAGAAGACATTGAGATTGAACAACCTTCGCCGTCAAACTTTGCATCTTTTACAATGCCGTCTTCTACTTGTAACGTTAAATGAATACGGTCGCCACACGTTGGGTTGTTCATATCAACTGTTAGTGCGCCGTCCTCAATTTCACCTTTGTTACGTGGATTTTTATAGTGATCCATAATAACAGAGCGGTATAACTGATCTAAATTATTAAAAGACATCGTTAAAATACTCCTTCGCTACACGTAGGCCTTTTACTAACGCGTCAATATCTTCTTCACTGTTATACATGTAGAAGCTTGCGCGCGCTGTCGCTGTAGCTTCAAGCCATTTCATTAATGGTTGAGCACAGTGGTGACCTGCGCGGACTGCAATACCATTCATGTCGAGCACAGTAGCAACGTCATGTGGATGCACGTCATCAAGATTAAACGTTACTAATCCGCAACGTTTCATTTCGTCTTTTGGTCCGTAAATTGTTAGGCCATCAATCGTTGACATTTGATCCATTGCATAGCGAGCCATTTGGTGCTCATGTGCCGCAATTGTATCAAGACCAATTTCATTTAAGAAATCAATCGCTGCCCCTAAACCAACAGCACCAGCAATAATTGGCGTACCACCTTCAAACTTCCAAGGTAGCTCCTTCCATGTTGACTCGTAAAGCCCTACAAAGTCAATCATTTCACCGCCAAATTCAACAGGTTCCATGTTTTCTAAAATCGCCTTTTTGCCATATAACACACCAATACCTGTTGGTCCGCACATTTTATGACCAGAGAATGCTAAGAAATCGCAATCTAAGTCTTGTACATCAACCTTCATATGTGGCACGCCCTGTGCGCCGTCCACTACCATAATTGCGCCATTTTCATGTGCAATCTTAGCAATTTCTTTCACAGGGTTGATTGTACCAAGCACGTTAGACACCATCATAACCGAAACAATTTTCGTTTTAGGTGTCACGACTTTACGTACAGTATCAAGTGAAATTGTACCGTCTGGCTCAAGGTCGATATATTTTAATACGGCCCCTTTTTCCTTTGCGAGTTGTTGCCAAGGAATAATATTGGAATGGTGCTCCATGTAAGTGATAACGATTTCGTCACCTTCTACAATGTTTTGACGACCATAACCTGAGGCAATCGTATTAATAGAGGTAGTTGTACCACGTGTAAAAATAATTTCTTGTGTCGAAGCTGCGTTAATAAACTTACGCACCTTCTCACGTGCTCCCTCATAATCGTCCGTTGCGCGGTTACCTAAAGTATGGACACCGCGGTGGACGTTTGCGTTATTAAATTTATAGTACTTGTCAATCGCTTCAATCACTTGGATTGGCTTTTGTGAAGTTGCTGCACTATCTAAATATACGAGCGGATGCCCGTTAATTTCTTGGTCAAGAATAGGGAAATAGCTTCGAATAGTAGTATTCATCATTAGCGCACTTTCCTTTCAATAACCTCCGTCAGTTGCTTTTTAACGCCCTCAATTGGAAGTTGAGTTACAACTGGCGCAAGGAAACCATGAATGATTAAGCGTTCTGCTTCTTGTTTTGAAATACCACGGCTCATTAAATAATAAAGCTGGCTTTCATCAACACGACCTACAGAAGCTGCGTGACCTGCTGTTACATCATCTTCATCAATTAGTAAGATTGGGTTAGCGTCACCGCGTGCTTTTTCTGACAGCATAAGTACACGAGACTCTTGCTGTGCATCTGAGCGTGTAGCGCCTTTTTCAATCATACCAATACCATTGAAGATTGATTGAGCTGCTTCTTTCATTACACCATGCTTAAGAATGTGGCCTGTTGTATCTTTACCCCAGTGACGAATCTCTGTTGTAAAGTTTTGTTTTTGCTCTCCGCGACCGACAACTACTGTTTTACTATCAGCTGAACCATTATCGCCTACTAAGTGCGTAATGTTTTCTGATACTGTATTTGAGTCACTCATTAAACCAAGAGCCCAGTCCATTTTACCGTCACGACCAACACGTGCACGACGGTTAACATATGTTGTAAAACCTTTCGCTAATACATCAACTGCACCGAATGTTACTTGCGCGTTGTCGCCTACAAGTACTTCAGCTACAATATTTGCTTGGCCTTTTGCTTCTTCAACTGTAGATACGTATGTTTCTACATATGTTACAGCAGCACTTTCTTCTGCAACTACGATAACGTGGTTGAATAATGATGCTTCTGCATTATCATGTAAAAATACTGCTTGTAGTGGCTCTTCAATAACAACATTACGTGGTACATAAACAAATACGCCACCATTTACTAATGCTGCATGAAGCGCTGTTAATTTATGCTCATCTACTTTTACAGCTTCTGTCATAAAGTATTTTTGTACTAAATCACTATGCTCACGCATTGCTGTGAAAATATCTGTAAAAATAACACCTTTATCCGTTAACTCTTGTGCTACTTTGTGGAATGCTGGCGTGTTGTTGCGTTGCACATATACGTTATGTTGTGACTCGCCATCTACTAAAGCCGCGACTTCTGCTGGTAGTTCAGTTAAAGCATTTACTGTATCGCTCTCAACTGTCCAACTTGGGAAAGTAGTAAAATCCCATTTTGTAATATTTGTTTTGTCTGGTTTTGGCATCGCTAATTCAGCCGCTTGTGCGAACGCTGATTCACGTAGTGTAGTAAACCATGCTGGCTCGCTGTTTGTTTCAGAGAACGAGCGCACATCGTTTGCTGTTACAGCCAATTTCATTTCAACTGTCATGCTCTTTCGTCCCCCTTATTAAGCGTCTTGTTCTGCTTCTTCTTCGATACCTAATTCTTGTTTAATCCAGTCGTAACCTTCTGCTTCTAAACGTTGTGCAAGTTCTGCACCGCCAGATTTAACTACTTTACCTTGCATCATAACGTGTACTTTGTCAGGTGTGATGTAGTTAAGTAAGCGTTGGTAGTGAGTGATCATTAAGCAACCAAAACCTTCGCCGCGCATTTCGTTAATACCTTTTGATACAACTTTTAATGCGTCAATATCTAAACCTGAGTCAATTTCATCAAGTACAGCGATTTTTGGTTTAATCATCATTAGTTGTAAAATTTCATTACGTTTTTTCTCACCACCAGAGAAACCTTCGTTAAGGTAACGCTGTGCCATATCTTCATCCATTTCAAGGAATCCCATTGTTTTATCTAATTCGCGGATAAATTTCATTAATGAAATTTCGTCGCCTTCTTCACGACGTGCGTTAATTGCTGAACGTAAAAAGTCTGCGTTTGTAACACCATTAATTTCTGATGGGTATTGCATCGCTAGGAATAGACCCGCTTTAGCGCGCTCGTCTACTTCCATTTCAAGTACATTTTCACCGTCAAGTTCAATTGAACCTGAAGTTACTTCGTATTTAGGGTGACCCATAATTGCAGAAGCAAGCGTTGACTTACCTGTTCCGTTTGGCCCCATGATTGCGTGTACTTCATTTGTATTGATTGTAAGATTTACACCTTTTAAAATCTCTTTACCGTCGATTGCAACGTGAAGATCTTTAATTACTAAAGTTGACATTAACAATACCTCCATAGTCTGTTCATGAAATGGTTGCCCATCCCTAAATTATTATCATTCTAATTCTAACTGAAAATGCTCCAGCTTGCAAACCATTGGATTCTCAATCGTAATTATTACTATAAACGTTATAAACAAAGTATTTACAAGAATTTTCTCATTCGTTGGTACAATAGCTTTAGTGAGAAAATATCTTCTCCATTTTCATTCGGAATTAGTTAATTGAGAATAAATATCATTTATGACATTCTGATAAATTTAACTGTAGCTATTGTTAGTTAACGCTTTTCGGCTATGCCAATAGCCTGTTTTGTTTTACTATAGAGTAAAGGAGTGACAGCTATGGAGTTACGTCAATTACGTTATTTTGTTGCGGTTGCAGAGCGCGAGCATATTTCAGACGCAGCGGTTGCACTCGATGTAGCGCAGTCAGCTGTTAGCAGACAAATCGCAAATTTAGAAAAAGAACTAGGCACCCCTCTATTTGAACGGGTAGGACGCAATGTACGCCTCACCGCTATTGGCAAAATTTTTTTCGAGCATAGTGTGCATGCTTTAAAAGCGATTGATGTCGCAGTTAAACAAGTTGAGGATTTTTTAGACCCTACACAAGGCGTTATTAAAGTAGGCTTCCCAACGAGTCTTGCCAGTTATGTAATGCCAAGCGTAATCTCAGCTTTTAAACGCGAGTACCCTGACATTGAATTTCATCTACGCCAAGGCTCTTACCGCTTCTTAATTGATGCAGTTAAAAATCGAGAGCTCAATCTTGCCTTCTTAGGGCCGCTACCTAAAGGAGAGCCTGACATTGCTTCAACCGTATTATTTAGTGAACAAATTTGCGCACTGGTTGCCGCTAACCACCCACTAGCTAAACGCGAGAGTATTAATTTGATGGAGCTACATGAAGACCCATTTGTATTATTCCCTACAGGTTATGTGCTACGTAAATTAGCAACAGATGGATGCAAACAAGCGGGATTTATACCAAACATCACATCTGTGGGTGAAGATTTAGATGCACTCAAAGGTTTAGTGGCAGCAGGTATAGGTGTGACGCTACTGCCTGAAAGCTCAATTTATGATTCTTCGGCACGTTTAACTGTTAAGGTGCCCATTAGCGCGCCTATTTTACAACGCTCTGTTGGCATTATTGCACCAACAAATCGCGAGCTTGCTCCGTCAGAGCTTGTATTTTTACAATTTGTCGAAAACTTTTTCTCTCACCTTTCTCAATTTCGTTAAAAAATGGTCAGCCTTTTGTGGGCCGACCATTTTTTATGCTTTCTTTTTACGCTTAGCTAGTAAATAAAGTATTACAATTAATAACAACAAACCTATAATAAAAATAGGGACAAGAGCCATAACTGATAATTTATTTTTCTTTTGGGTTGATTGTTCTTGCTGTGCAGGTGAGAACATTAATGGATTATCTCCCAACTGTACTGCAATTTCACTATTTTGCGTAACTTCTAATAATGTTGTAAAAAATTGTTTTTGTGAAGGTAAATCAGCTAAAGTAAATAGTACGAGCGGCTTATTTTTAGCCCAATGATTCTCTTGTATCATTACAGTATTTTTCGCTTCATCATCTATAAAGAATTGCTGACGCTTTTCGATTAGTTTTGTAATAACGCCATCTTTATCCAAGGCTTCAAGTTCATTTGCATCACCAATCAATAACAGTGGTTGCTTAAGTTCCTCAGCACTTACGGTAGTAGGTAATTGTAACGTTGTCTTAGCTACTTGCCCATTAACAATTAAACTTTTATAAAGCTCTACTAAAGCATTACTATCCGCTGTATCCTTTTGCTTCGGCACCACGATGGTTGCGCCTTCAGTAAACACTGTTGGAAAATCGCGTAGACTATAACCTGTTGTTTCTTCACTTGGTTGCCAACTAATCGTACTTTGCTCATCGATATATATCCAGTAACGTTCATTTGTGATTTCACAAGGATCAGATAAAGTAAAACCTGTAACCTCGAAATGCAGTGCCGTGACCGTTTTTTCATTTAATGCATCTATAGGAATGGGTAGTTTCAAATTATAATAGCCTTCTTTATCATCCTTTAATTTACTTAAATCATATGCAATAGGCACTTGATTAATATACATAATTAACTCTACTTTTCTTTCATCTTTCGTTGTAGGTATCACATCTGCTTTACGTAGTTTTACGTTCATATATGCTTTACTGCCCTTTTCTAATTTAGGGAAACTATAATAATATTGAATAGATTGCTCCTTCCCCGTCGCAAGTTCTAAGTTCTGAATACCTATCTCCTGAAAAGTAACGTAATTAGCCTCCTCTAATGGAAATGTTGGCAACACATCTAATGGCATTTTTTGTCCATGCCATTGCTCATACATTTTAATATTAACAAGCCCTTCACTATTTTGGATAGCTCGTTCTTCTGTATCACCAATCATTTTGAGTACAGGCACTGATTGTTGTTGTTGTAATACGTCAACTTGAACATAGTTGCCAGCCTCTTTAATAACTTGTTTAGCAAATGCTGTTGTAAATTGCTCCTTTGCGCCTAATAAAATTACCGGCCCTGTAATGTTGTTATAATCACCCTCACGTACAATTTGAACATTAGCAGTACCTTGCTTAGATAAAAATGCCGCTACTTGTAACGCTCTATTATGTAACGCTAAACTGCCTTCATTAGGAATAATAAGTGTGCTAGTTCTATTTTTAGTAGGAATGAAAGATGCTGGGTATTCCTCTAATGTTATTTCATCCGACAACGTATTATTTAAAGAAAGATAAGAAGGCATTTCAATTACCAACCAGTTACCTAATTCACCTGGTGCAGCACAAATCCCTTCTTTCAGTAAACCGTTAAATGAAGCGGTGATTTTATGTGTACCTTTTTTAAGTGCTCTTTTAGGCAACGTTACTGTAACATTTTTTATTTGCTCATTCGTTAATGCTACACTTTCTATCGTGACATCATCTACTGCTATAGAAAATGTAGAAGGGGCAATCAACAGTTTAGAATAACGAATATCAAAAGACACCTTATTTTCCCCATCTAATTGTTGTTCTGTAATTGTATAGAAAAAATCCATTCCACCTATCGGACCCTTTAACTCTATTGGTTGTCGAGATAGTAGCTGCTTTTGTTGATAGCTCGATGTTACCTCCATAGGTAAAGCTTCAACTTTAATTGTTTCTGCTTGTACAGGCATAGCTATCATAAAAATCAACCAGGCCATAGCCAAAATCATTAACTGTTTATACATATTACTCACTCCTCTCGCTTAAATCGCTCTGTTTTATACCAACGTACTTCCTCACCTGTGAACATACGCTTTGTTTCTAAATAAAGTGAGTTAAGCACTAAAATAATCCACATTTGTGAATAGGTGAAGTACATCAATACCACATAAAAAAAAGTTCTTCCACGTCATTTGTGACCTCTCAATACTTAGAGTAACCATGACCTCACCTAAAAATAATAATGCAGCCAAAATCCACAATACGAGTGAAACATTCCCTACAGTCAGTCCAATATCAAAAAATAAATTTATCAAAAATAAACTGTTAGATAAAATAACACCAAAGAAAAATAAAAAATAAGTAAAAAAGAAATAAAATAAATCAAAGATAATACTTTTTCGTTTCAATGTTGTAAATTGTTTAAGAAACTTCAATACAACATACTGATTACCGCGCGCCCACCTGGTTCGTTGCTTCCACCAAACTCCTAATGTTTCTGGCTCTTGCTCCCAAGTAATAGCTTTAGGAAAGAAGCGAATATGCCACCCAATATTATAAACGCGAATAGTTAGCTCTGTATCCTCTGCTAAAGCTTTTACATCCCAGCCTCCTAAATCTTCTAACACACTACGACGAATAGCGAAATTTGTGCCTGGAATAGTTGCAACTTTAAACCATTTCCACCTGCCACCTTGCGCCATCCATTGAAAACAAATTGTTTCTATATTAATAAATCTCGTTAACCATGTTTCATCTGCATTAACTACCCTAAACTTTCCTACTACTGCAGCGGCTTTAGCATCATTTACTAACCCCATAGCTAAATACCACACGGCTTTTTCTTCTGGCGTGTTGTCAGCATCATACACGACTACATATTCACTGTTTGATTGAGCAAGTGCCGTATTTAATGCTGAGGACTTGCCCTTCCCTTTATTTTCTCCTTCTGTTTCAATGGCTCGGATAAAGGGATATTTTTCTTCATATTTTTTTGCAATTCCTACTGTATTATCTGAGCAATTATCACAAATGACAATAATCTCGAGTTTATCTTTAGGGTAATAAAGACGAGACATTGCCGCAAGTGTTTGTCCAATAACAACTTCCTCATTGTGTGCTGGGATAAAGACGCTTAACGTAGGAACATCCTTCATGTTTTTTTCCCATTCTCTCATAGGTTTTTCAAAGCTTCTGTAATGCATATAGCCGCCTTGCATTAAAAACATATGATAGAGTAACATCGTCCAAATTAGAGTCAGTGAAATATAAAATAATATATCAGCCATGGTTGCTCCTTTCTTTAAACAATCTTTTACGTAAGGTTAGACGCATAAATAAAGTATTTATAAAAAATAAGACAACGAAAGCTAATACAAATAATGCCATACCCCACAATAATAGTTCTGCTGGATTATCTTGATAACGTTTAACAAGCATACGCCATTTCGGTGTATGTTGAATTATTTCAACACTTTCTCCTTGTATTACTGTCACATGTTCATTATCTATACGTAGCGGTAATTTCCGTAAATCTAGCCACTCATATTGCGCAATAGTATCTAAGCTAGCTATATATTCCTTTAGTTCACTGACCTTGCCATAAGCTGGGTATTGCAAAATTACTCCTACTGTATTTAAGCCTGTGTATGGACGTAGTTCTGCTGCAACTACCTCTTTAGCTACCGTGATATTCTCCACATTGTAACGTAAAACAATTGGGACATATTCAATGATAGCGCCACTCTTCGTTGGCAAATACGTATTAACTGTATTTTGTATACGCAATGGAATTCCCTCGTATTGATAGTTAGAGCCTATTGGGTATAGACCATCAATAGTAATCTCCTCAAAATCCATTGGTACTGAACCTAATCTTTCATTTTTCATAACAAATTTAGCACCATCTTGTTGTACTTGTCGCAACAATTTTACTAAAGGCTTATTATCGCGTAATTTAAAAATACGATTATTTTTATTATCTTTAATAGTTGTTTTAATTTGCAAAGTGATAGGTATATTCTCCTGTCGTAGAGCATCTATAATTTTTTGTAACCTCTCCACATTAGTATTGTAGTCAACATTTGTAATTAGCAGTAAGCTTGACTGTGCTATTACGTTTTGGTGATCTAATATTTTTTGAATAGCCTGTTTGGCAACTAGATGTGTCTTTTGTTGTAGAGCTACAGGTGCTAAATACAAGAAGCCTTCTTTTTGTATAACAGCTGGCACTTCCTTACTATAACTTGAAGCACTTGCAATCACTTCACTTTGCGGAGCAGTAAGCTGTCTAGTTAAAAATGGTTGGTCTAGTGTTTTACCTGCCAGCTTATATACCTCTACTTCCCCGGCTCGTTGCCAATCAGTCATTTGAGTTAGCTGAGGTATAATGTCACCTACTACTATTTTTATAGCTTTGCTAGCATTAATTTCAGCCCATATTTTAGCATCCAATACTAATTCCTCATTACTTATGAAAGCAATCACATCACTACTCTTGATTTGTTCTTTTGTAGGCATAATAGTAGATTCGACTTGCCCATAAGCTGCTAACTCATGGACAAAGCCATCAAGTATCTCCATTGCCACATCCTCACTCACTATCACTGTAATATGAAGCGGCTCTTTTGCCACAGCTGTAGGCGTCGCATATATCATTATAAAAAGCAAGACCATGAGTCGTTTATAATACATGCGACTTCATCTCACTTTCGGCTTCTACTAAAATTTGCTCTAACGTATGCTCTTGTTTTGGATAATACGTATAAAAAGCTGTACGGTAAGACAAGGTAATCCATTTACTAGACAGTAACTGATGTTCTAAAATAACCTCTTTCAATTTATCGTAAATAACGTCACGATACTCATCTGTAGTAGATGTTAACAATATAACTAACTCATCGTCTTTATATCGGAATTTTTTATCTGTGACACGTGATTTTAACTTTATCTTTCGGGCAAGTTCTTGCCACAGATGCAACACTTCATCACTACTGTATAAGCGTTTAAATTCTTTATAGTCTTCAATTTTTAAAAATACCAAAGCAAATGTTAAATCATAGCGATTTGCCAGCTGCATCTCGTTAAAAATTTCATTCATCATACGTGTTTGATTATCAAACCCCGTGTCAGCATCCACTGCTACGTATTTCATTAAGCGCTCCTCATACTGTTGTAAGCGCTTTGTTTGCTCCTTCATTTTGTCGTGGATTTTCCCCGCTACCATAGTTACTATCATCAACGTGATACCATAGTACAAAAACACATCTAAAAAGTACTGCACCTGGTGATTCATAGTAGTCCCTATGAGCATATTGTAAAATAAAATACTTCCACTAATGAAAAATAACGCCAATATTGCCATGAGTATGGGTAGCGCACCAAAATATAATCCCCCTATTATTAATAAGGCAGCAATAAATAACAGCACTAACCCTTCAATACTTCCCATTAACAAATATGTCATGGCACTGGTTATGCCTACTAATACTATTATCATTAACTTACTGATTGCTTCTTGCATTGCGATACACCTCCATTGCTAGCAGTGGCAATATATTATCAAATACATGGGTATCACCTGTATGTGGATTTATATACCCGCCATTTATTTGCATTTTTTCAAGCTTACTATTAAAGGTCTGGGCCATCACTATATCTTCTCGCTCGATATAATAAAGCAAAGCAAGCGCATAAACAGCCGGCGATTCATAAGTTACCGTAGGACGGTTGCTAATAGTATCATAACGACCAAACAGTTTATGATCACTTTGCCAGTGTTGTTGTAGCCATTTTGCAAAATCCGTAGTATCTATTGACCAACGTTCACTATTGAGCGCAGTGTATAGCTGATCTACAAGATGTAACTCCTCCTCAGTGACATAGGTAGCCGTTGTAATATCATAGGCCTTCGCATACGTCGCTCCTTGCTTTGCCTGTTGTAAAACTTGTTTATGCTTGCGTAACATCTCATCATCAATAATACTAGCTTCATAGAATTGTTGAAGTGCAACTCCATCTATATAACTGATTGTTAACGTTTTACTATGTACGCCATTACTTATATCAACAAAATCTGTAAGTAACCCAGTTTCAACTTGCTTATTTTTCAATGCTTTGCCTATTTGTTGAGCTAACGCTTGATAACTAGGTTCGTCAAAACGTTCGCTAGCTAAATTTAATAAGCGACTAATGCGTAAATCATCTATCAAGGCATTAACCGTCGATGTTTTATCACCATTTATTTCCCAACTAATTAAATCATCCATTACATAATAGTGCCGTAGTACAGCCACTTGTTCTGCAAAACGTTCGGCATCTTCGCACTCGTACAAATAATTGAGCCATAAACCAACTGTCTCTGATAAATAATTTTCTTTACGTTCTTTTATATCTGTGCGTATTAAGCCTACAGATGTAATGAAATTTTCAATAATAAATTTCTCTAAAGGCTCTGCATCCTTGGGCACTGTATGATTATATGATGGTGTTTCTACAGCTTGACACCCTACTACAGTTACTGATGCTATACTAGCAAGATATAATATAAAGTATTCCCTTCTTTTCATTACTTCACTCCTTTAACTTTTATAGGTTATCTCCCAAATAATCGTTTCTATTCTTACATTACCCTTATTTGACTTACAAAGTCCTATTAACAAAAAAACTCTTTCACAATAGTATGTGAAAGAGTTTATTGGTTATTTCTTACTAATTTCGTCAACGACTATAGATAAAGCACCATCACCCGTAACATTAGTAGCAGTACCAAAGCTATCCTGAGCAACATAGAGTGCAAGCATTAAGGCAAGCATAGTTGTATCAAAACCAAGCACTGTTTCTAAAATACCTAGCGCTGCAACTACTGCCCCGCCCGGTACACCCGGCGCTGCAACCATAGCAATACCTAACATAAAAATAAATTTCGTATATATCATAATATCAACGCCCATGCCGTTCATTAACAACACACCAATTGAACACGTTACTAGCGTAATCATACTACCTGATAAGTGAATCGTTGCAAACAATGGTACGGTAAAGCCTGCCACACGCTCTGAAGCACCTGTTTCCTTCGTTTGACGTAGCGTTACAGGAATTGTAGCTGCTGATGATTGTGTACCAACTGCTGTAAAGTAAGCAGGTAGCATTGTTTTCATTAGCTTTAATGGGTTACGTTTTGACATTACACCTGCCACTGTATATTGGAAAGTTAACATCACCCAGTGCATTACGATAATTAAAATAAATACAAGTGCAAATACTGATAAAACTTTTTTCACTTCACCCGCAAATGTCATATTCAAGAAAATCCCAAAGACATGGAAAGGTAGAAGCGGAATAATTACATAATTAATTACTTTTTCGATAATATCTTTTAGCTCCGCAAAGCCACGGTGTAGCACATCACTATTAACAGCTGCCATACCAATACCCATCACAAAAGCAAATACTAATGCAGTCATTACACCCATCATTGGATCAATACCAATATCAAAATAAGAAGCTGCCATGCCTGCACCTGGCTCTACAACATCATCGACCTGCTTAGACACAATTGTAGGCAATACACGACTCGCTACACTATAAGCAAAAAAACCAGCAATAATAGTAGATGTATAGGCAATTGCTGTAGCTAAGCCTAATAGTTTACCTGAGCCTTTACCAAACTCAGCAATAGCAGGTGCGATAAAACCGATAATAATCAGCGGCACTGCAAAGTTAATGAACTCGCCAAATACCGTATTAAATGTTGCAAATACACGTACAAACATTTCTGGCGCTATACTACCAAGTAGCACGCCGAGCGCGATAGCAATAATAATGCGCCCTAATAAACCTATCTTCACTTTCATTCTAAATGTCCTCCTAAAAAAAACAGCTGTACATATCCAATACATAGTAATTTACCATACTGACGTATTGAGTAACAGCCGTTAATTAAAGTTTAACTATTCTAAATAAAAAGAAAAATCTCCCGCATTATGT
>NZ_JPUW01000011.1:0-55603 GCF_000743635.1 Lysinibacillus sp. BF-4
TAAATTGATTCGCCACGCTCCATTTTACCACCAGGGGCTACATACCAGCCTCGTCGTGGTTTTTGTAATAATAATACCTTGCCGTCTTTCACGGCTATTAAATTTGCGATGCGCTGCATAGCTCACCACCTCCTAGCTTCAATCTATTTTAATTATAACAATTTTTTTGTTATACGACCAAAACAAGCGCGCATACAAAAAGAGATCACTGCCGCCTAGCGCGACAGTGACCTAAAATTGTTGCTACGTGTAACCAGGGGATAAATCGTTACACCCTTAGTATAACCGTTTTTCATTACAGAGCAGCTACAATATCATCAATACTTTATTACATAACTTACTTTTTTTATAGTTGTAAGCGATAAAAAAGCAATATTATACTAAGCTGTATTTTTCTTTAAGTTCTTCTACGTAACCTTGTGCTGCTTGTGCTGCAATACTACCGTCACCTGTTGCTGTAACAATTTGGCGTAGCATTTTTTCACGTACGTCACCTGCCGCATAAATACCTGGCACTGCTGTTTCCATACGCTCGTTTGTTTCGATATAGCCGTTTTCGTTTAAAATATTTAAACCAGCAAACGGTTTAGTTAATGGTAGCATACCAACATAAACAAAAATACCATCTGTTTTAAGGTCTGTTTCTGTGCCATCTTGTGTATCTACTACCGTTAAGCTTTCAACTTTTTGATCGGCATTGCCATTAACTTGCTTCACTGTTTTATTCCAAATGAAGCTCATTTTTTCATTAGCAAATGCACGGTCTTGAAGAATTTTTTGTGCGCGTAATTTATCGCGACGGTGTACTACTGTTACTTTGCTAGCAAAGCGTGTTAAGTACATACCTTCTTCAACTGCTGAGTCACCGCCACCTACAACGATTAACTCTTTGCCTTTAAAGAATGCTCCGTCACATACCGCACAGTAACTTACACCGCGACCTGTAAGCTCTTGCTCACCAGGTACGCCCATTTTTTTGTACTCTGCACCTGTAGAGATAATGATTGTGCGTGTTTTATATTCTTTAGCGCCTGATTTAATTACTTTATATTCTTCGCCGTCAATGATTTCTGTTACGTCGCCGTAAGCATACTCTGCACCGAATTTTTTAGCGTGCTCAAACATTTTAGTTGAAAGGTCTGGACCTAAAATATGTTCATAGCCTGGGTAGTTTTCTACTTCC
Source organism: Lysinibacillus sp. BF-4 (assembly GCF_000743635.1). NCBI lineage: Bacteria > Bacillati > Bacillota > Bacilli > Caryophanales > Bacillaceae > Lysinibacillus > Lysinibacillus sp. BF-4. The sequence continues at coordinate 1,184 of NZ_JPUW01000011.1, forward strand.
TCAGTGCTTGCCATTTGTCCGCCTGGCATACCGCGTTCTAACATTAATGTTGATAGGTTAGCACGTGACGTATATACTGCTGCTGTCATACCTGCTGGACCTGCTCCGATAATTACTACATCATAAATTTTCTCTTCTGTTGACATTCTTTATTGCCCCTTTCGATTGTCGTGCCTCTATTTTACCCCAAGCACAAGGGTAAGTCATTTACTTGATACTTTCACTTTACGGCATAGCGTTCGTTATTTCAAATTATATGCCTATGGGGGTATTATTAAGCATAAAAAAAGAGCGCTCACACGCTCATTCAAATACTGGTAGGTAATCTAATAAATCATCAATGTATTTGGTTAAGGTGCTCGTGCTCATACTGTATTTTTCGGCTAAGCCTTTTTTAGTAACAGGCTCATCATGTGCCGACAAAAATAAATATTCATTAGCTGCTGCAAGTGCTTTAGGGTTTTTAAATTGATAACCTTGATTAATAGCATTTTCATACAATACAAACCACAGTTGGTAAAGCGGTAATGTCGTTACACTTACTGGCACATACTCATATAATAGCTCAGCTACTTCACTCGCACGCATAAATACCTTTTCTAATGGTTCTTCCATTAAAAATTCATGCCCTAAAATATAAGCAAGGTACATTTTTTCTAGCCCTGTGTAAGAGCTTAAGTCAATTAAATCAGACTGACTTAAAATTTCGATTTTATATTGCGACTTACTAATTAAAAATAAAGCGAAAAGGTGGTCACTGCTATATTCACTAGCTAGCTTGTCTTCGATAAAAGCAAGCTCCTTTGTTTCGGCAACGTCATCACTATAATGTTGCTGCCATGGCGCATAGCCTTCCTTTTCAGGATCCATAGCAACTAAGCTCGCCCAAGCGCGCTCTCCTTGCTCCTTAGCTCCCGAAAAATAAGCGGCATGTGCAAGCCAAAAATAAAAGCCTGGGTCACCTTCGTAGCCTCGCTTTTGCATACTGTTTAGCCATTTGTAAGCACCTTTATACTCACCAATTAAGCTAATGTTGCGCCGAGTTTATAGCGGTTTTCCCATGCATAAGGCTGAATTTTATTTAATAGCGTCACATAACTCTCAAGCGCTGCTGTGTCTTTTTCGTAGTAAGCAATGACAGCTAAATTACAAAGCGCATGCAAATTACCCTTGTCACCGCGTAAAACGGTCGCGAGTGTTTCTTTGGCATCATTAGCTTCACCAATGTAAAAATACGCGAGCGCTAAGTTATTATAAGCTGACCAAAATTCAGGATATGTGATAAGTACATCCTCTAAAATCCCAATAGCCTTTTCAAACTCACCTTGCTCCATTAAAATGCGCGCTTTTTCTTGCGCTTGAATTTCTTCTAATGAGTGCTCCTCTGTCCCTGGCATAGCTTCTGCTTCGTAATCGAAAAATGTAATAATTTCTTCGGCTTCCTCAGCATAAGGACCTTTGGGAGCGATTGCTAAATATTGTGTCGCATAGCTTTTAGCTTCTTGTACAAGACCTAAGCAACCTGCGCTTTCAGACATAAAGAAAATAGCCTCCGCATTTGTAGGCTCTAGCACATGTGCCTTTGCTACAAAGTCGTAAGCTTCGTGATAGTTTTCAACTTCTAAAGCTAATATCCCAAGCTGTAAAAAGCTTTTGGCATCTTCTGGTTCTAGCTCTACAGCTCGTAAAAAATATTTACGCGCTTTTTCTATTTGTCCAAAATGCATGGCATCCATGGCTTTTGTATAATAAAAATCACCCGTCGGAAGAAATGAAATAACGTTTTGTGGTTGTTGTTTATTATTTTTCAATCATTTTTCCTCCAAAACAAGAAATAAGGAACGCATGACACGTTCCTTTACAAAGTAAACTTTATTATACCATAGGTTGTTTATTTTTCCTCGTGACGTTTCTCTAATACTTGTAAAACATCATAGAAGCTAACTTTTTGTTCTTGCAGTAAAACTAGTAGGTGATACAGTAAATCTGCCGATTCCCATTTTACTTCTTCCGTATCACGGTTTTTTGCGCCAATGACTACTTCAGTTGCTTCTTCACCAACTTTTTTACAAATCTTATCAATGCCCTCTGTAAATAAATACGTTGTGTACGCACCCTCTGGCATTGCTTGTTCACGCTCAGCAATTACAGCCATTAGGTGTGGCAAAATGCCAACTGATCCCGCTTTAGTATTTTCTTGTAGCAGTTCTGTAAAGCAAGAACGAGCGCCTGTATGACACGCTGGTCCGCTTGGTAATACTTCAATCACTAATGCATCTTGGTCGCAATCTGTACGAATACTTACAACTTGCTGTGTGTTACCACTTGTTGCACCTTTATGCCATAGTTCTTGGCGTGAGCGGCTATAAAACCATGTCTCGCCTGTAGTCATTGTTTTTTCAAGTGATTCTTTATTCATATAAGCTACGGTTAATACTTCTTTAGAGCGCGCATCTTGCACAACTGCTGGTGCTAACCCTTGTTCATCAAATGTAATTTCAATCATCGTACCGCTACTCCTTTATCACGTAGGTAGCTCTTTACTTCAGCTACACTCGTCTCTTTATAGTGGAAAATCGAAGCAGCAAGTGCTGCATCTGCTTGTACATCCCCTGTTAATACTTGATAAAAATCTTCTGCACTACCCGCTCCGCCACTCGCAATAACAGGTACGGTTACTGCCTCGCGTACAGCACGCGTTACAGCTAAATCAAAACCTGATTTTTCGCCGTCACGGTTCATGCTTGTTAATAAAATCTCACCCGCGCCTAAACGCGTAGCTTCTTGCGCCCAGTCTACAACTGACCAAGTCGTTTTATTGCGACCACCATGTGTATACACCATCCATGTTTGGTCTTCCTCACTATATTTAGCATCAATAGCAATGACAATGCACTGTGCCCCAAACTTTTTAGCGCCTTCTGTTAGTAAACTAGGGTTATCAAGTGCAGCCGTATTGACAGACACTTTGTCAGCACCTGCGCGTAAAATGCGCTCGATATCTTCAACTGTGCGAATACCGCCGCCAACCGTAAAGGGAATGGCTAATGCTTTAGCTGTTTCACGCACAACATCAACCATAGTAGCCCGTCCTTCATGCGATGCCGAAATATCTAAAAACACTAACTCATCTGCACCTTGTTCATCATAGTATTTAGCCAGTGCTACAGGGTCACCTGCATCACGTAGGCCTTCAAATTGAATGCCCTTTACTACACGACCATCTTTAACATCTAAACAAGGAATAATACGTTTTGTCACCATTACTTTGCCTCCTCAAGTGCCTGCTCTAATGTAAAACGATTAGCGTATAGCGCCTTACCAATAATGACACCACCAACCGTTGTTGTAGTACTTGCCTCACGCACTGCTGTAATATCCTCAAGTGAGCTAATACCACCTGACACGATAATGTTAGCGCCTGTTGCTTCAGCTAATGCCTTATTGGCTGCAACATTTGGTCCTGCTAATGTGCCATCTGTTGCAATATCAGTAAAGATAAAGTGCTTAGCACCTGCCTCAACAAAATACTTACCTACATCAATCGCCGATTTATCGGAAGTTTCTAACCAACCATGTGTTGCTACCATACCGTCTTTAGCATCTAGACCAATAACAATGCGCTCTGCACCAAAATCTTTAATCATTTGTGCAACAAGCTCTGGCTCACGAATGGCTAAACTACCAATAATGACACGGTCTACACCATTATCTAAATAAAAGCGTACGTCTTCTTCTGTACGAATACCGCCGCCAATTTGCACACGTAAAGGCAGCTCTTTCGCTACACGAATGACATCTGCCGAATGCACACGCTCGCCGTCCTTTGCGCCGTCAAGGTCCACCATATGAATATTACTAGCTCCTGCTTCAGCAAATTTTTTTGCCATCTCAAATGGTGAATCACCATAAACGGTTTCTTGCTCATAATCCCCTTTAAATAAGCGCACACATTTGCCGCCTAGCATATCGATTGCTGGGTAAATTTCAATTGTCATTTCGCCACGTCCTTTAACCATCGTTTAAGTAGTTGTTTGCCTAACTCGCCTGATTTTTCAGGGTGAAATTGCATGCCTGTAAAGTTAGCATATTGCACAACTGCAGGGACTTGTACATCCCCGTACTGAGCGCTAGCTACGATATCCGCTTCATTTGTTTGCGTTGCATAAAACGAATGTACAAAGTAGACAAAGTCTGTCGTACTTTCTACGTACGGTTTATGCCAAGTTAACTCACTCCAGCCAATGTGCGGCACACGTACAGCTTTTGCATCAAATGTTGTAATATGTCCCTTAATAACACCAAGCCCACTTGTTGGTTGCACTTCTTCACTTGCCTCAAATAATAGCTGCATACCTAAACAAATACCAAGCACTGGTTTTGTTTGTTGCGTAATAAATCCATCAAGCTTTGTTGCACGTAACTTATCCATCGCATCAGGAAATGCACCCACACCTGGCAAAATTAACGCATCTGCCTCGGCTAGCGCTTCGCTGTCACCTGCAATAAAGTAATCGCAACCGAGGCGTTTAATTGCCTCGGCTACGCTAAATAAATTACCCATACCATAATCGATAATGCCTATGTTCATCCCAACAGTCCTTTCGTAGAAGGTACTCCTTTAACGCGTGGATCAATTTGGATTGCCATATCAATCGCACGTGCTAACGCTTTAAAGATTGCTTCAATAATATGGTGTGTATTATGACCGTATGGCACAATAACATGCACATTCATACGTGCTTCTAACGCAAACTTCCATAAAAACTCATGTACAAGCTCTGTATCAAAAGTGCCGACTTTCTGCTTTAAGTCAGGCGTGCGGATTTCTAAATGGGGACGATTTGAAAAATCCACTACCACTTGCGCTAACGCATCATCCATTGGTACAAAGGCATTACCATAACGCTTAATACCAACCTTATCTCCCAATGCCTCACGAATAGCTTGCCCTAATACAATACCTAAATCCTCTGTTGTATGGTGGTCATCAATATGTGTGTCACCATTTGCAATAATCGTACCGTCCATTAAGCCATGCTTAATAAATAAATCGAGCATATGGTCCATAAATGGCACGCCTGTTTCGATTTTTGATTGACCTTCACCATCTAAATTTATTTCAACTGCTACTTGTGTTTCGCTTGTAGTGCGTGTGATCTTTGCTGAACGTGTCATTTTTCCCATCCTCTCGATTCTACTGCGCGCGCATGTCCTTCTAAACCTTCAAGACGTGCTAGTCGTGCAATTTTAGGCGCGTTGTTTGCCCAAGTTTTTTCGCTGTAATATACAATGCTTGATTTTTTGACAAAATCATCTACACCTAGCCCACTCGCAAAGCGGGCTGTGCTGTTCGTTGGTAGCACGTGGTTTGTCCCTGCAAAATAATCACCTACAGGCTCTGACGAGTAGCGCCCGATAAAAATACCGCCCGCATGGCTAATTTGCTCAGCCACAACCTCTGCATGCTTTGTCATAATTTCTAAATGCTCTGGCGCTAATGTATTTACTGCCGCTACTGCCTCATCCATAGTTTTTGCTACATAAATTGTACCGAAATTTTCGATTGCTTTACGTGCAATAGCCTCACGCGGCAATGCTTGTAGCTGTTGCTCAACCTGCTCGGCAACTGCTGTAGCTAATGCTTCACTTGTAGTTACTAAGATGGCACAAGCCATTGTGTCATGCTCTGCTTGCGATAATAAATCTGCCGCTACTTCATCTGCATAAGCTGTATCATCAGCAATAATCGCAATCTCGCTTGGCCCTGCAATCATATCAATGGCTACTTCACCAAATACTTCTCGCTTTGCTAATGCTACAAAAATATTACCTGGGCCTGTAATTTTATCTACAGGCGCAATCGTTTCTGTACCATAGGCTAATGCTGCAATAGCTTGTGCACCGCCAACCTTATACATTTCGGTAATACCTAAAATATGTGCGGCTACTAACACACCTGCTGGTACAACACCCTCTTTATTAGCTGGTGAAGTGATTACTATACGCTTTACACCTGCAACCTGTGCAGGAATAACATTCATTAGCACACTTGAAGGATATGCCGCAGTACCACCTGGTACATAAAGCCCTACTGCATCAATTGGTGTGATTTTTTGCGCAAGGTAAGAGCCATCTGCAAGTGGCATCGTATAGCCATCGCGTTGTTGGTAACTATGATACGCTCGAATATTTTCAGCTGCTTCGACAAGATCTTGGTAAAGTTGTTTATCAAAGGCGCTAACTGCTGCTTCTATTTCAGCTGGTGTTACTTGCAAGCTCGCTAACTCGAAGCCATCCCACTGCTTAGTGTAGCGCTTCACTGCAACATCACCCTGTGCTTTAACATCAGCTAGCACTTGGCGAACGGTTGTTAGTTGTTGTTCATTACCTTGCTCAAGTGGGCGCTTTAAGGACACACCCTGTTGTAGTGTTACGATTTTCATTTAACGCCCTCCTCAATTGTGTGTTTCAAGCGCTTTGCTAAATCTAAAATGCGTGCACTCTTCATACGGTAACTTACGGGATTAGCAATTAAGCGGGAAGAAATATCGGCAATATGCTCATACTCCACTAAGCCGTTTTCTTTTAATGTTCGACCTGTAGATACAATGTCAACAATACGGTCAGCTAGGCCAATCATTGGTGCAAGCTCAATCGAACCATTGAGCTCAATAATCTCTACTTGCTCGCCAATACCTTTATAATATTTGGTTGCGATATGTGGATATTTTGTCGCTATACGTGGTGCGATTTCGTCCATTTCTGTATTAGGTAAACCTGCTGAAGCTAAGTAACAAGCACTTATTTTTAAATCTAATAACTCATGCACCTCACGTTGTTGCTCAAGCAGTACATCCTTACCAGCAATACCGATATCAGCTACCCCATGCTCAACATAAGTTGGTACATCCATAGGCTTTGCTAAAATAAATCGGATGTTTTCTTCTGGTATTTCAATCATTAGTTTACGAGACATCTCAACCTCTGCTGGAAGGTTAAAGCCTGCATCAATTAGCATTTGATAGGCTTCTTCAAAAATACGCCCCTTAGGCATCGCAATTGTTAACTCACTCATTTGTCATCGCTCCCTTTGTTGCTTGTACAATACGTGTAAAGTTACCCTCACTTACTTTTGTAGCAACGGCACTTAACGTAACACTTGTACCTTGTGCTCTTAGCTCACGTGCCAACTGTAGCGCTGCGCCAAAGGTATCATCTGTAAAAGTAACTAATACACGCTCTTGTGCCACTACTGGTAACGGTAATACCTCAAGCAAGCGATCTACGCGTAGACCAAAGCCTGTTGCACCTGTTTGCACGTCAAACTCTGTAAGCAGACCATCATAGCGCCCACCATTACCTAATGCAAAACCACTGCCACTCGCAAATACTTCAAATAACATACCTGTGTAATAATTCATATGACTTGAAAGGGTGAAATCAAAATCAATATATGCGCCTAAACCTGCTGCTGTTAATAGCTGGTCTAGCTTTTGCATATATTGTAGTGCTTCGTTTTTACGCACATATTTTTCAATGTCTTCGATTTTTTCGATGTTCGTTGCCTCACCAATAAATTGCATAAGCGCATCTGATTTAGCTTTTGGTAAATCAAAAGCATACACAGCTTCCTCAAAGCCTACATAATTACGCTTAACTAATAAGTTACGTAGCTCATCCGCTTCACTTTGACTCTCTGTATAGTCACGTAGGACGCATTGTAAAATACCTGCATGCCCAATCGTCACCTTAAAGTCATTTACTTGCAATTCTTGTAACAACTCAATTGCTGTCGCCACTACTTCGGCATCCGCATAGACCGTCTCGTCACCAATTAACTCAATGCCCATTTGCTCAAACTCTGCAGGACGCCCACCTTCTACTTCTTGTGCACGAAATACATTAGAGAAATAGCCTAAACGTAGCGGGGTTTGTTCTTTTAATAACTTGGATGATGCCGCACGGACGATTGGTGTCGTCATCTCTGGACGCAATACTAATGTGTTACCTTGATTATCAAATAACTTAAAGAGCGATGCATCTTGAATAGCTGAGGCTTTACCGATCGTATCGTAATACTCTACACTTGGTGTTTTGATAAAATCATAGCCACGAACGCGTAAAAACTCACGTGTTTGTTGGCGCAGTGCCGCTGTTTTATCATAAATTTTTGGTAGCGTATCGCGCATACCGACTGGTTTTTCAAACATTTTAATTGAAGACATACCTGTCACCCTTTCACTTTAGTTCACTAGAGAGCTAGAACGTTAAAGTAATTTTATCGCAAACATTTTTGGAAGTCAACGGAATTTACCGATTATTATCTGTATTATCACATATTTCACACTTGTTAATTGTTACTAATTACCGACGTTTATAAAAAAAGAGCCAGCATCGCGCTAGCTCTTAAAAAATGCATCGTTTTTACGACGCTCATCCATCTGTTCTTTTGTATAAATAATTTGCATAGGGTTACCACCTGCTAAGCAGCCCGCTGGTACATCACGATGCACTAAGGTCATGGCAGACACAATAGCACCGTCACCAATCGTTACACCAGGCAAAATGGTTGAGTTTGCGCCAACCATTACATTTTTGCCGATGATGACATCACCTAGTCGATATTCTTCGATTAAATACTCATGCGCTAAAATTGTCGTATTAAAACCAATCACACTATTATCACCAACTGTAATACGTTCTGGAAACATAGTGTCAGGCATTACCATTAAAGCAAGCGATGTTTGTTTGCCAAGTGTCATACCTAAAAATGTACGGTACAAAAAATTTTTAACACGCAGTGATGGCATAAAACGCCCTACTTGAATTACAACAAAGCATTTCATCACCTTAAAAAAGGAAACGGTACGGTACAGCTGCCATAAAGAGTTAGACCCTTCAACAGCGTAGCGTTGTGTTTTACGTGCCATACTTACTCCCCCTTAACAAGAGGAATAAAATCACGCATATCTTGCACAATATAAGTAGGATTAAAGCTACGTAAGTAGGCTTCTCCCTTTAGTGCCCACGCTACACCTACAGAAGCAACGCCCGCATTATTACCTGCTTCAATATCATGTGAGTTATCACCAATCATCAGCGCTTTGTCTTTTGTTACGCCTAATTGACGTAAGGCTAACTCAACAGGCTCTGGATGAGGCTTAACATGTCTTACATCATCCGAGCCTATCTTAACATCAAATAACGCAGTGATACCCAATCGTTGTAAGCCTAGTTCAATCATATCATTACGTTTTGTTGATACAATCGCAAGCTTAGCTCCCATTGCCTTTAATGCTGTTAAGGTTTCCACAACATGCGGGTACTCAGTAATTAACGCATCGTGATTTGCTTCATTAAATGCACGGTACGCTGCAATAAGTTGTTCAGTTTCACTTGGCGCAAGCGCATCAAATGTTTGCTTGAGCGAAGGCCCAATAAATTGCGCACAGTCTGCTACTTGGTATTGCCCAGGAAATCTTTCGTTTAGCACATGGTGAAACGATTGTAAAATCAATTCATTTGTATTAAGTAATGTCCCATCAAAATCAAATAACAATGCCTCATATCTCATAGCTGTCACTCCTACTTATCTTTATAACGCACCACTGGTTTAATCATCGTACGACGGTAAACAAATAAAATAATACCTACCGCAATCGCAATAATTGATACAACTTGCGCTGAGCGTAATTCGCCCACTAAATACAAGCTATCCGTACGTAGCCCCTCAATAAAGAAGCGACCAATAGAGTACCAAACTAAATAGAAAATAAATAATTCACCACGACGTGGATTTAAACGACGGATGGCTAGTACAATAAGTAAACCAATCACATTCCAAAAAGACTCGTAAAGGAAGGTTGGGTGCACATAGCTACTTAATTGTTCTACATACATTTGTTCAATCAACCAATTTGGCAAGTGTAGGCCCTCTAAAAATGAACGTGTAACCTCTCCACCATAAGCCTCTTGATTAATAAAGTTACCCCAACGACCAATAATTTGACCGACTAAAATACTCGGGGCAGCAATATCAGCTAATTTAAAGAAACTAATATTTTTTTTGCGCGTGAAAATATACGCTGTAATAAAGGCACCAATTAAAGCACCATGGATGGCAATACCGCCCTCCCATATTTGGATAATACGCTCAGGATGCACACTATAATAATCCCAACGCATAATTACGTAATACGCACGCGCTGAAAAAATAGCAATAGGCACTGCCCATAATAATAAATCGGCAATCGTGTCTTCTTCAAAGCCGAGCTTTAACGCCTCTCTTTGTGCCATCAAATAAGCAATAATAATCCCTGACACAATTAATACACCGTACCACTGTACAGGGATTGGCCCTAAATGAAAGGCAGTTGGGTCAATACGTAATAATAAAAATTCCATAACTTGCCCCTTCCTTAATAATCTTCACTTTCGTTGGCATTAATGACATCATCTAAACGGCGAGAAAACTCCTCTGCTGCATTAATGCCTAGACGCTTTAGGCGATAATTCATCGCCGCTACTTCTAATAACACTGAAACGTTTCGACCAGGACGTACAGGAATTGTTAGCTTAGTTAATTCAGTATCAATAATTTTCACTTTTTCTTCCTCTAAACCTAGACGATCATATACCTTTTCGTCATCCCATATTTCTAGCTCAACTACTAGGGTAATACGTTTGTATGGTCTCACAGCACTTGCGCCAAACAATGTCATAATATCAATAATACCGATACCACGTATCTCAAGCAAATGTTCGAGCAGTGGTGGTGCACTACCTACTAAAAAATCCTCTGCTTCTTGTCGAATTTCCACGCTATCATCCGCCACTAAACGATGTCCCTTTTTAACGAGTTCTAGTGCTGTTTCACTTTTACCTACGCCACTCTTACCAACAATAAGCACACCAATACCATACACATCGACTAACACACCATGTACAGCTGTAGTTGGTGCTAATTGGCTCTCTAAATAATTGGTCAACTTACTCGAAAAACGCGTAGTAGTCATCGTTGTTGTTAACACAGGCACTTGCATCTCATTAGAGGCTTCTATTAATGCCTCTGGTACATGCATATCACGCGCTACAATAATCGCTGGCGTATCAGGCGAGCAAAGCCTAAGCATACGCTCTTTCTTTACTGAGTCATCAAGCATGTCAAAAAAAGATACTTCAGTCTTACCTAAAAGCTGTACGCGGTCTGCTGGATAGTGCATAAAATATCCTGCCATCTCCAGCCCAGGTCGTGATAAATCACTAGTCGCAATATACCTACCAAGCCCCTCATTGCCGCTTACTACCTTTAAATTAAAGCGCTCCATTACATCTCTCGTCGCTACTACTGGCATTTAATTCACTCCTTTATGTAAAAAAAGGTTGTTGGCGCATGCACCAACAACCTTACTGTTATTATTTTTGATCTGCTAACCATGTTGCTACTTCTTTAGCGTCGTCGCCTTTAATAAGACCCGCTGGCATACCTGGAAGATCTGGGCTACCATTTTCAATGATGTCTTGGATTTCTGCGGCATCTTTACCTGTGCCGATTAGTGAAGGCGTACTGCCTTGACCTTTAAGGTCGCCACCGTGACAAGAGATACATTTTTGCTTAGCGATTGCTTCGCCTGCTGCTACCTCAGTTGTGTTGCCACCATCATTTGCTGATGTGTCTTTGTCTTTAGCAGCGTCATCGCCACCGCCACATGCAGCTAGGAATAATGCTGAACCGAATACTGCTGTTAATAATGCTTTCTTCATTTGAACCCCTCCAAATAATAGTAGTAAAACGTACATCTCTTAGTATAACAAATCTCTTTTACATTATTAAAGAGAAAGACCCCAGTATACAAAGAAAGCATACGCCTATACATCATATGTTCACAATTTTTGCATTATGCAAACGCGTTTTCTGCCCATTCATTAGCTTCGTTATGAATTTCCTCTAATTTTTTAGGTGTAATATCAAAGTAATGCATACCCTCATCAATCTTAGTCCAATCAATTTTATCCATACCTACCGCTAAATTTAAATAAGGTGACATTGTCGTTGGTTGCCCTGAAATCGTCTCCATAATTTCTTCGGAAAATGGCATCTGTTGCATAATCAAATACATAGGGCGCTGTAATAATGTGTCCATTAAAGAGAACATCCCAATTAAAAAATACTCTGAGAAGTTACTATGCTTATCATGTTTTGCTAAAATCTCACATACTTTGGCACGGTAAAGCGCTGAGTGCATAACCTCTGTAAAGACATCACTGTCATGATTTTTATTATTTTCGCGCATAGCTAATAGATAAATCCAGTTACGTAACTGCGCGATACCCAACATCATTACAGCCTGCTTAATTGAACGCACCTTTGTACGACGGCGTGGTGATGTATTAATTAAATGTAGTAGTTTATAGCTGAGTGAAATGTCTCGCTCAATACTCTCTGCTACGACATCCATATTTGGCTCTTCCTCACGCAATAACGAAATAAGCTGGAAGTATTGAATTGTGTTAACTGGGATGTCTGTAGACATAATCACCTGTGGTTGCTCAAAGAAGTAACCTTGAAACAACTCATAGCCCGAAACTTTAGCAATTTCAAATTCTTCGCGTGTTTCTACCTTTTCGGCAAGCAAGGCAATATGTGGGAAGGAGGTTTTAACACGGTTTTCGATTTCTAAACGCTCTTTTAATGGCGAAAGTAAAAAATCCACCTTAATGTAGTCAATATGCTCAAATAATTCGTCATAAATTTCTACAGACTCATCTAACACAAAGTCATCTAGTGCCACTTTGTAACCTTTTGCCTTTAATTTAATAACGCGCTCAATTAAATCATAGGTAATCGCAACGTCCTCTAATATTTCAATCACAACTTGTGATGGGTTTAAAAAATCTGCTAAATTACTCATTAAAAGATTTTCGGTAAAATTAACAAAGGCTGGGCGTCCCTTAGTGACCTCGTCAATGCCAATCGACAAGAACGAATTGATTAGCACATCTACTGTGGCTGCATCTGAGTCAACTAGAGGAAACGAATTTTTATTTTTACTACGATAGAGTAATTCGTACGCTACAATATTTTCATTTATATCTAAAATAGGCTGTCTGCCAATAAAAACTTCCACTGTTATTCCTCACTTTATAATTAGATTATACTGCTTCATTATACCATTCGTTATTACTAAATACTTATTGTTTTTACTTTTATACGTTATTTTCCACATACTAGCTTTATATACCCAGCTTGCCTTACTCATAGCCTATAAGTCGTCTTGCATAAAAAAAGAGAATGTACCTTAGGGCTGCATCCTCATTTTTTTCCAAACTTTGCTTTAATGATACCAATCACTGCTGGTAGCACCGAAACAAAAATAATAATTAATAATACAACAGAGAAATTATCCTTCACGACAGGGATATTACCAAAGAAATAACCCAAGAATGTACAGATGAACACCCATAGCACTGCACCAATTACGTTAAACATAATAAAGTAACGATAATTCATGCGGCTAGCCCCTGCAACAAACGGAATAAAAGTACGAATGAATGGCATAAAGCGCGCAATAACAATCGTTTTACCACCGTGCTTATTAAAGAAGTTTTGTGCAATCTCTAAACGCTCACGATTAATGACACGTCCAAGGAAACTGTTTTCAGGAATTGCCATGCCAACTTTATGACCAATGTGATAATTTACAGTATCACCAATAATAGCGGCACTTAAAAATACTACCAATAAAATCGGTAAGTTAAAATGACCGAGCGCAGCAAATGTACCACTCGCAAATAATAATGAGTCACCTGGTAAGAATGGAAAAATAACGAGCCCTGTTTCGACAAAGACAATCGTAAATAAAATACCGTATGCCCATGCGCCAAACTTCTCGATGATTTCGCCTAGGTGCACATCAATGTGCATAATAAAATCAAACAAAAAATAGATAATATCCATTGTATAGCTCGCTTTCATAATGTTGTAATTACTGTAACGTTACTGATTCAAAAAGGTTTCGGCTTTTATCATAGCATATTTTGCACAAAAAAATTCTTCTTACATTAGCATAAGAAGAATTTTTTTCATTTATGACTTACGTTGCTCCTTTAAAGAACGACGTAATATTTTGCCCGTTGTATTTTTAGGAAGCTCCTCAATGATTTCGATTTCCTTTGGTACACGGTATTTCGCTAAATGCTCTTTGCAGTAGGCCATCAGCACTTCTTCTGTTACTGCTTCGTCCTTCACTACTACATAAGCATGCACGGCCTCGCCAAAGTCAGGATCAGGGAAGCCAACAACTGCCGCTTCGATGACTTCAGGATGTGCATAAAATACTTCTTCTACCTCACGTGGATAAACATTATAGCCGCCTACAATAATCATATCCTTTTTACGGTCTACAATATAAAAGTAGCCTTCTTCATCCATGCGCGCAAGGTCGCCCGTGTATAACCAACCATCTCGTAAAGCAAATGCAGAGTCCTCTGGCATTTTATAATAGCCTTTCATAACATTTGGGCCGCGTACGATTAATTCGCCCACTTCACCAACAGGCACTTCCTCACCATACTCATTAACTACTTTATTTTCTACGTTATTAATGGACATGCCAATTGAGCCTGCTTTGCGCTCGCGTACTAACGGGTTAAAACATGTCACTGGTGAAGCCTCGGATAAACCGTAGCCTTCTGAGATGCGTACATTAAATTTATTTTCAAAGTTATGAAGCAGTGATACAGGCATCGCTGCCCCACCTGATATAGCTAAACGAATCGTTGCGAAATCAGCAACATCACTATTTGGTAATTGATATAAGAAGTTAAACATCGTTGGCACACCAGCAAATACAGTTGCCTGTTGCTCCTTAACTAAATGGAAAACTTCCTTAGGACTAAACTTTGGAACTAAAATAATCGTTGCGCCACTAATTAATGGTGCATTAACAACTACGGTTAATGCAAAAACATGGAATACAGGAAGCGTTGCGATAACTTTATCATTCGCTGTGTATTGTAAATATGCGCCAATATCACGAGCGTTAGAGTACAGATTACCATGCGTTAGCATCGCTCCCTTTGGAACACCTGTCGTACCTGAAGTGTATAAAATAACCGCAGTATCATCAATCGTCACAGGTGTAATAGGCGCAACCTCATGCGCTGCGTGTAGCAATGCTTGGAATAATGATGTCTTGGCATGAATCATCGTAGGTAAAAGCTCTACACGCTCCATAACATCATCTTGTGTTTCACAAATAATATAATGCTCAACTTTCGGGAAAAGCTGCTCGCCTTCCGCCACTAAAGGTACTAGCAGGTCGAGTGCGATAACTACCTTAACATCCCCGTTGTTTACGATATAACTAATTTCACTTGGCGTATAAATTGGATTAACTGGAATTACTGTAGCGCCAATGCGCATGCTAGCATAAAGCGATACGATAAAGTGCGGCGTGTTACCAAGTAGTAAAGCAACATGATCGCCTTTCTTTACACCAAGCGTTGTTAACGCCTGAGCAAATTTCCCTACTGCATGCTCTAATTCACCATAGCTCGTATCCTTCCCCATAAAGTGATACGCAATCTTGTTTGGCTGTTGCTCAGCTTGACTTTGTAAACTCGTTACTAAATTCATTACTACCATCCCCTTTGTGAAATGAATCGTCATTCAGCATTATTATACAAAAATAATCTTAGTAAAACAACATATTTCCGTCATTAATGTAACATTTTACGTATTTTACGAGCGAACATGCGCAATATAGCGCCAACGAATCAAGTAAAAATAAATCACTTGAATAGCTACAAGGAAGCTAAATGCTAACAGCACTTCCTTCGCAATTGAAATATTTACAAGGTCTTTTAAAAAGACTTGTAGCGCAGCAAAGGCAAAAGTACAGTGCAGTAAAGCTAAGCCCCATGGAATAAAGAATTGCGGGAATAAATAACGGTTCACTAATTTTTTTAGCTCACTGTCGGTTAACCCCATACGGCGAAGCACAGCAAATTGTTGTTGATTACGCTCCAAGGCTGCATGTAATTTAAAGTAAATAAAACTACCTGATGCTAGTAAAAATACCGTAGCAACAAGTAATACTACCAATGTAAATAATGAATACGTCGCCACAATATAGGAATAATTTAAGCCTGCATTTTCAAGCTTGTATGGCGGATTTTGCCCAAATATCGTAGTCCCCTCACTTGCGAGCGCAATATCCTTTGTTTCCATCCAGTTGTTAACATCAAAAGTAAAGAGGTGATACACAGGTTGTGCTACAGTTGGATCATTTGTGATATACCAAAGTTTTTCAAAATCCTCATCACTTAAAATAATAGAGTTTACGCTAATAACAGCTTTAGGAAAAATAACCTTTGGGTACACACGGTCAATCTTTATAGCAATATCATTTTCCTCAAGTACTGTATGCACAACCTTATCTTTTAATACCCGTAAATCCTCCTCCGTATTGGGGATAAACATCGCCTCTCCCTCTAGAAGGTTAACCATTGGGTAGTTGTAAGAGTAAAGCAGACGATTAATATCTGACTCACGCAATACTTCAACTTCATTTTTGGTTGCTGATGACGTCTGCTTAATGACAACGAAACGTGTTAAATGATAAGAAAGCCCTCGCTCTTCAAGTTGCTCCGTTAATGAACGTATATGCTCACCCTCATAAGGATTGTCCGCATCTCCTTTATAAATTAAGCCCATTGGATTAATTAAATTATACTGTGTGGTATAGGACGACATCGTCGCTAATACACCTACAGATAAAAAGGCTAATGTTGATACCATTGTGACAATGAAAAACATTTTGGCGTTATTTTTCATAATGTGCATTTGTTCAGCAATAGCTAATAAGCGAAAGCGTCGCCAGTTTACTTTGCGCTTGCGACGCACTGCATCTAAAATAAGCAACGTTGTATCACTAAAAAAGTAATACGTACCAAAGGTAATAAATAAAGGAACAAAAAGGGTCAATGTAATGTAATGCGTAAAATAAGAAGTAAAAATAACAAGACCATACGCAAAGACAATATAAGCAACGCCCTTAACCGCACGTTTGACAGAGTAGCTTGAGCCTGTTTCGATTTGGTCAATACCACGCAGTAAGTCTAATACTTTGTGCTCCCGTGAAAACGATACACTTAAATACGAAATCATCACAAATGCGCTTGTAAATACACCAATTGTTAATAAAAATGGTGACCACCCTAAATATAAAGGCAAGTCTTCTAAATACAGCATTTCACGCACAATCATAAAGAAAAACTTTGAAAAGGAAAAACCGAAAATAATACCAATAATGATTGAGGTAATACCAATAAGCATTGTTTCGATAAATACGAGGCGGTTCAGTTGCATGCGCTCCATACCGAGATGTAGTAATATCCCAAATTCCCTTGAACGTGCTGCTAAAAAAGCACTCATAGAATAAAATAAAAAGAATAGCGTAAATAGCACTAAAATAACTTCAGCGCCCGCCATCCCCACTAACGAAACTTCGCCAAGCACACCTGCGCCTAAAGCGGGGTGAAACATTAGCATTGAATAGATAAAAAATACCGCTACTGAAAAACAGCTCGCCATAAAGAAAGCTGCATAAATACGGCCATTTCGAAATACATTACGGTAAGCGAATTGTCGAAAGGTCACCGACTTGCCCTCCTCCAAGTAGACTGAGTACATTTAAAATACGTTGGAAAAACATTTGGCGGCGATCATCCTTATAAATCTCGTTATAAAATTCACCGTCTTTAATAAATAATA
Organism: Lysinibacillus sp. BF-4; assembly: GCF_000743635.1. NCBI lineage: Bacteria > Bacillati > Bacillota > Bacilli > Caryophanales > Bacillaceae > Lysinibacillus > Lysinibacillus sp. BF-4. The sequence continues at coordinate 18,963 of NZ_JPUW01000011.1, forward strand.
CGCGGTCGCAATAACTTGCCGCGATTGGATCATGCGTCACCATAACAATCGTCGTCTTTTGTTCTTCATTAACATGTAATAATAGCTCTAGCACATCACGCGAAGTATTAGAGTCTAAATTACCGGTAGGTTCATCCGCTAAAATTAAACTCGGACGATGAATCAATGCACGGCCAATTGCCGTACGTTGTGCCTGTCCGCCTGAGATTTCATTTGGTCGCTTATGCAAAATGGACTGCAGATGCAAGCGCTCTGCAATAACCGCTAAGCGCTCCTCCATCTCCTCTAACGGCAAGTTGTCTAATGTTAACGGAAGAATGATATTTTCTTCGACCGTTAAAGTTTGTAGTAAATTAAAGTTTTGAAATACAAAGCCAAGCTGGCGACGTCTAAAGTACGCCAGCTCGTTTTCTTTTAATTGGTGTGGGTTGACGCCATTCATTAAAATCGTACCTGACGTTGGCTCATCCACAGTAGAAATCATATTTAATAAAGTTGTTTTACCGCTACCTGAAGGACCCATCACTGCCAAAAACTCACCTTCCTCTACGGAAAAGCTTAATTGATTAATGGCACGATGGGTAACCTTTCCCTCGTACACCTTCGTCATATTGTCGATTTCTAAAATTGGCATCATTTACTCACTCCATTACAGCTACTTTTGGTAATACTACTTCAAATGCAATTTCAAAGGTATTGCCGCTAAATGGTTTCGTCACGTCACCTTCATTCATTAATGAAAAGCAATGCTCCTCTACTACAATGTCCCACGCATCTAGCTCACCTTTAATAATTTCACCTTGCACACAGTAATGCCCTGTATACATAATTTTTTGGCCTTCTACCTCAAATGCATTAATACGGCATGGATTTAATAAATCAATACCTAGCTTAGCAGCAAAAGCAATGACGCTTGCTGACATTTGCTCGGTAACATACCGAAAGTTTTTACACTCACCACATAAGCAGCAATTTTCCTTATTAGCATAGGCTGCTTGTGTTGCCGCTAAATCTACTTCTAGTTCCCAATCATGCACGAGAATGCTCGTCATGTAACTCCCCCTTAAATGTGACGGTTACTGCTGTGCCTTCACCCACATTTGAAGTTATCACTAAGCCATGCCCTAGCTTTTCGCATACCTCTTGTGCTAAATATAAACCCATACCCGTAGATTCGCCTGTTTTACGCCCGTTTTCTCCTGTAAAAAATGCTTTCGTTACGCGGCTTAAATCCGATTTAGGGATACCAATGCCTTCGTCCCTAATTGTTAACGCCACCTCATCGCCTGTTGTTGCTGTAATATAAATCTTTTTATTTTGCTCAAAGGTATATTTTACAGCGTTCGTAACAAATTGGCTGATGACAAAACGCAACCACTTAGAGTCACTCGCTACGATGAGTTGCTCATCAACTTCAATTACAGGATAGACGCGGTTCGTAATAAAAAGGCGTTTGTTTTCATTAATAATACTTGTAATTAGTTCACGCACATTTACTTGTTCAACATGCATATCGTCCTCAAAACGCTCTAAGCGTGCATTAACAAGCACCATTTCAAGCCCTCGCTTTAAACGGTCAATCTCCTCTTGTAAGCTATGCTTATCAAGTTCGCCTTCCTCCTGCAGTAGTAACTCAATAACTGCAATAGGTGTTTTCATTTGGTGTACCCATTGATTCATAAATTCATCATGACGTTTTTGATTAGCATATAGCTCTTGTACTTCACGCTGGTAGAGCTTATACAGTTGCTGAATGTAGCGCTCTACATATTTTGCTTCTGCTGTGCTCGCATTTTTTTGGAGCACATCTTCAAGCGTTTCAGGTAACCTCATAATTTTACGGTAATAGCGCTGACGCGGTATAAAGCGCACAATTAAAAAAGAGGCGAGTAGCACAAGGCTTATCGCCAACGAATAAATAGCTGTGCTACTGTTACGAAAGCCATCTAACCAGTAAATCGCCATAATAAAAACAATGAGCACAAGTTCAAATATTATGAAGGAAACATGGTCGCGCAAAAATAATTTCACGCTACTCATTAATACTCCTCCTCATGTAAAATAAAACGATAGCCAGCGCCACGTACGGTTTCTATTGTAGATTGCACACCGTAGTCGGCTAACTTTTTACGTACACGCGTCATATTTACATTAAGCGTGTTTTCGTCTACAAAGGCCTGATCATCCCAAAGCTCCTCCAATAATTGCTCGCGAGAAACTACCTTAGGTGCCTGTCCCATTAGTAACGCAAGAATGACGCACTCCTTTTTTTGGAGCGGTACTTCGTCTGTCTTTGTATGTAACTCCATACGCTCAAGGTGCAATGTTAATTGACCAAGCTTAATCGTACGCTCCTCCTGACGAGCGGCATACTCGCCGTAAGTACGTCGCAAATGACTTTTAATCTTTGCAAGTACAATCTCATAGTTAAATGGCTTAGTAATAAAATCATCACCGCCATTTTCAAGCGCAAATACTTGGTCCATCTCTCCTGAGCGTGCCGAAATAAATAATATTGGGCATGTGGTATGTTGACGTAGCTGACGACACCAATAATAGCCGTCGTAGGCTGGTAAATTTATATCTAATAACACCAAATGGGGTTGAAAGGCCGTAAATTCTTCGATTAATGCGTCGAAGTTTTCAATGACTTGCACATCATATTGATACTTACGTAGTGTATCCGCAAGTAATGAAGCAATTTTTGTATCGTCTTCTACGATAAAAATGCGATGCTTATCCACAACAACGCCTCCTTCTCTACTCTATAGTATAGCAAAAAACAAATAACACTTAAAATTTCTACTGTCAATAGGACGCACTAAGCTTACTTAAGGTTCATGAAAAAAATAAGCAACCGCGTCCTATGCACGGTTGCTTATGCTTAATAAATTAATTGTAAGAAGGCTTGCTGTGTGACACCACCAAATAATTTTCCGGTATCAAAAGGTGCAATAGCCTGCGCAATTGCTTCTTTACTATAAGCCTTACCTTTGAGTGCCTCTGCTAACTCAGCTACTTCGCCCACACCAAAGAAATCACCAAAAATCGTAATATCCTCAATTAAGCCTTTACTTACCTCTAAACGAATATCTACACTACCTGATGGGAAGCGCTGTGTTTTTTGTAAGTTAAAGCGTGGTGACTTGCCATAGTTCCATGACCATTGTTGGTAGCGCTCTTGCGAAATTTTATGAATGGCTTGCCAGTCTTCGTCCGTTAACTTATAGTAACGAATATTTTCTTCGCCACCAAAAATAGATTTTAAAATTTCCATACGAAAATCTTCAATTGGCATTGGTTGTTGTAAAAAATCTGCGATATTGGCTACGCGAGAGCGAATCGATTTGATTCCTTTAGAGGCAATCTTCTCCTGTTTAACATTAAGTGCAGCTACAACAGCATCAATCTCTGTGTCATACATCAGCGTACCATGACTAAACATACGACCGCGTGTAGAAAACTGTGCATTGCCCGAAACCTTTTTACCCTCTGCTAAAATATCATTACGTCCCGAAAGTTCCGCGTTAACACCCATTTTAGCAAGTGCATCTACTACAGGCTGTGTAAATTTTTTGTAATCTAAAAAACTGTTACCATCATCCTTCGTAATAAAACTAAAATTTAAATTACCGTGGTCATGGTATACAGCACCCCCACCTGATAGGCGACGCACTACAATAATATCGTTGTCCTCTACATAATCTGTATTAATTTCTTCAATCGTATTTTGGTTTTTACCAATAATAATAGATGGTTGATTAATATAGAACAGTAAAATGGGTTCTTGCTCAACATCCATTGTTTTAACTAAATACTCTTCAATCGCAAGGTTAATGCGAGGATCGTAATTTTTTTCGTTGTCTACAAATAGCATGGTATTGGCTCCTTCACCTGTTAATACTCTTTATTTTACAACATTTTTGAATTTTAGTGTTGACGAACGCAAACTGTTATAATACAATTAGAAATATCAAAACAGTATTAGTACAGATGATCATAGAGGAGGAAAACATTATGGTAGAAAACGTTGTAGAATTTTTCAAGAACTTACCTGCAAAGCAATGCACAGAATGCGGTGAAAAAATCGAAGAACAAAGCGAATGCTACAGCAACACTTGCGAAAAATGTAACTGTCTATAAGCATTTGTCTAGTAACTGTTAACTTGGGCATGTGTTATTCCCTACAACAGCAGCCCCGCAGTTCATGCGTACCCTTAACGCTTATGAATTGTTAATTAAATCTCTTACACTCAAACCCGCTCGCACAGCTCAAAAATTGCGTAGCGGGTTTTCTCATGCCAAAAAAAAGAGAAGCCGCAGCTCCTCTCTTAGTTAACGCATGTCATTATTGTCATTTGGTCCCTCAGGAATAACCTCATCCATAGTAGGCTCACCAATTTTAATTTCCTGCTTTGGCATGACATGCATACCACTCGCTGTTGTATGGGCAAACATATAATAAATACCATCTTGTTCTGGCTCTACCTTTACTTGATAAATGCCATCGCCTTGATATTCACCATCTAACATATAGCCCTCATCACGCAAGCCTGACTGCCAAAATTCAAATTGCACATGGGCATCTTCAAGTTCTTTGCCAGCTTGTGTTACACGTGCCTCTAATGTTAAAGGTGCAAGTGGTGCTTCTGTTGGTGTTTGGATTTCTACTTCTACGATTTCTGGCACTTCAGGCTCTTTAGGTGAGTCACTACAGCCCGCCACAAGTACAGCAGTTGTTGCTACTGCTAACCACATTTTTTTCATCGCTTATCATTCCTCCATTACTGGTACGTCCACTACTACAGTTGTACCCTTGCCTACTTCACTCGTTATCGTCATCGTAGCACCTTGTTGTTTAACGAGCTGATCGACAATAGATAGCCCTAAACCGCTTCCACCGTCCGAACGGCTACGTGCTTTATTGACGCGGTAAAAGCGCTCTGTAATATGTGGTAGGTCCTCAGCAGGTATGCCAATACCCTCATCCTTAATCATAACACGAGCAAATTGACCATGTTGTGTTGCTTGTAGCGTAATACAGCTACCTTCACTAGAATAGTTTACGGCATTCTCGATTAAATTTATAGCGATTTGTTTAAGCTTTTCTTCATCTGCCATCACAATTAACGCATCATCAAGCGTAACAGCAAGCGTAATGTTTTTCTTAGCCACTACAGGATACATTAACTGCTCTACTTCACGTAAAGTCTCAGCTAAAGGTATAGGGTAAAGCATTAGCTCTTCCTCTTGCTCATTGTTCATACGCGCTAATTGTAAGAGTTCGTTCGTTAAGCGTTCCATACGATTCGCTTCGCGTACGAGTAAACCAATTGTTTCGTCTTGCTCTTCTTTTTTAATCATACCACTTTGGATTGCTTCGCTATATCCTTTTACATAACTAATCGGTGTACGAAGCTCATGTGAGACAGTCGCTAAAAACGTTTTTTGCGCCTCATCTTCTTTATGAATGGCCTCAGCCATTTCATTAAAAGCCTGTGATAGCTTACCAATCTCGTCCATAGAGCTTACAGGTACATGAATGTTATAGTCACCTGCTGACATTTTATCAACAGCCTGTTGTAAATCGCGTAGTGGGCGCATAATATGACGTAAACCTTTTGATACTAAAAATGCAGCTACTAGTGCAAATAAAAATGCACTGAAAAATAAAATTAATACTTCTTGATTGGTTAGCTCACTAATTTTTGCTAATGGGAAGTAAATATAAATAATCCCCTCAAGGCGATTTTGGTCCACTAACGGGAACATTACAGAAATCACCTGACGCTCAAAGCGCGGCTCGTACCCCATTGAAGATACATACTCGCCCGCTAATAGTTTTTGACGCTCATCAACACCAATCAATGTATCATAATCAATATCAAAAGGTACGCAGGCGCTAAGCTCACGCGGATTACGTACCGCAAATACATTAAAGTTAGAATAATTGTTATACGTTTCGATATCTAAAATTAATTGGTCGTCCACGCGACCTCCCTTATACATCGTCTGTAACTTTGTACCAATCTCCTCCATGGAGCTTTCTGCATCTTGTACATACAATTGCAAATACAAAACTCCGTTAGAAAATACATAAAAATTACAGTGAGCGCAATAAAGGTGACGATTAATAACCAAATACGTGTGGAGAGTTTCTTCATTTTTTCGGCTCGAAGCGGTAGCCTACGCCCCAAACAGTTTGTACATACTCACTCGCTTGCTTACCTAGTTTTAAGCGTAGCGTTTTAATATGTGTATCTACAGTACGTGTACCACCCGCATAGTCAATATCCCAAATTCGCTCTAGCAATTGCTCACGTGAGTAAGCTGTACCTGGGTTAAGCATAAATAAATAAAGGAGCTCAAATTCTTTTAAAGTAAGCGGCACAACTTTATCCTCTACATATACCTTGCGTGCCACTTCATCTAATTTAATAGGATCAATGGCAATATATTTTTGTTGGATTTCTAACTCAGTCGCACCTGTACGGCGTAATACCGCATTAATACGTGCTACTAACTCATCAATTGTAAAAGGCTTTACAATGTAATCATCTGCACCAATTGTTAGTCCACGTACCTTATCTTCACTTGCATCACGCGCTGTTAAAAAGATAATAGGTACTTTAGAAGTTTCGCGTATACGTGTGCATACTTCAAAGCCATTTTCATTTGGCATCATTACATCAAGTAAAATTAAATCAACTGTATTATGACGAAGCGCATAGTATGCTTCCTCACCACTGCTCGCTGTGATTGTTTCAAAATGCGAATTTTTTAACATCATCTCTATTAAATGGCGCATATCACGCTCATCATCAACAATTAGTACCTTTGTCAAAGTTAATCCTCCCTAACTAGCAATTTAAATGGTCCCTTTTGTACATCTAGTTCCTTTATTACAACCCCATCCGTAATAGCATATAATTTATGGTCATCATAGCCCGCTACAAAAATGGTATCACCCACCGTAGCAATGGCGAAAGGGTTAGCCCCCACATCCTGTTTCCATAATGCTGTGCCATCTGGCTTCACTGCGTAAACAGTATTACGTCCATGACTGACCACATATATTTCTTCGTTATGCTGTGCAAACTCAATTGGCATTAGTGGCATTTCTAGCTTGCCAAGTAGCTCACCTGTTTGTAAATTATAACGTTTTACATCCGCATTAGGACGTACACCCTCACCATGACCACCTAGCCATAGCTCATTTGTATTGTCTGGCACAATTAAACCATTGGCTGACTTATCAATAGCAAAGCTACGTTTCTCTATCAATGTATTTGCATCTAGCACTTGGAGTACTGTGTCTTTATAGTTAATCACGAATAACTCATCGTCATGAATGAGCATAGACATCGGGTAGTTGCCCACTTGAATTTGCTTAAGTGGCTCACCCGTTAAACTATACATATGCACGCGATTGGTATCGCCATTAGCTATATATATTTTAGCTTGCTTTGTATTGTAATAAATATTTGTAACACCTGTACCTGTCTTCAACTCGTACTTCTTTTCGCCTGTCGCGAGTGAATAAGCAACTGCCTTATCTAAGCCAAAACCATAAAGAATTACGGTGTCCTCTACTAAAGTTGCACCTGTATAGGCCTTATCCAAGTGCCAAGTCGCAAGCGGCTCACCCTGCGGCGTAAAAAATGATAGCGATGGCTCTAATATATTCACTGTTGCCACAAAGTTTTTTGCTGTAATTGGTTCATGGCGTTTAGCTGAGCAACCCACTAACATTATGCTAACTACTAGTAGTAATAGCCACTGTTTTCGCATTGTTCTCACCTCTCGTATTATCATACTTCATAAGTGTGAAGTTTCCATGAAACAATGGCGCTTATATTTTGAACATGTTATGACGATTAAAAAAAGCAGCGGCTCTCATTTACATGAAAGCTGCTGCTCGTAGGGTGCCAATAATTGCGCGGCGATTTGTTGTCCTTGTGCGACACATTCTGGGATGGATATCCCTTTAAATGAGCTCCCTGCAAGATGCACATTAGGATATACCTCGTGTAATTTTTGTTCAACGCGTGCAATGCGCGCCTTATGCCCCACTGTATATTGTGGCATAGCGTCCTTCCAGCGTGTCACAATCGTAGTTAGTGGCTTACCACTAACACCAAGTGTTTGCTGTAAATCGGCTAATACATTTTGTTCAATCTCTCGGTCGGAGAGCTCTACAATTGCCTCATCACCCACACGCCCAATATAACTACGTAACACTACATAATCCTGTGGTGCTGTCGTTGGCCACTTTAAATTGCTCCATGTACATGAGGTGATGGTTAAATCACTATTGCGTGAAACAAAAAAGGCAAGTGCCTTCAAGTCTGCAAATTGTTCTCTTTTAAACACCATATTTACCGTGGCAATTGTTGCGGCTGTCATATCATCTAACTCCTGTAGCATTTGCTTGTCCGCAAATAACCCCTGTGCTACATGGTAGGGTGTGGCAATAATAATATCGTCTGCCTGCATAATCGGCTTATGACTTAACTGCACAGTCATTTCCTTGTCTGCATTATACGCAATTGCTTCAGCGCGTACTCCTTTTAGGATCGTGCCTGGTTTAAGCGTCGCTTCCATTGCTTCGACCATTGTTTCTAAACCATTTTTAAACGTATGAAAAATCCCCTCAGCTTGCTCAGGGACATCACCGTAAAAAAGGCTCGATTGCGCTTTACGCATACCGAGCAGTAGGCTGCGGTGCTTTTGCTCTACGTCATATAACTCAGGAAATGTTGTTTGCAAACTTAACTGCTCTACATCACCTGCATAAACGCTTGCTAACAAAGGCTCAACTAAGTTTTCTACGATTTCTGCGCCAAAACGACGGCGTAGGAACGGACCTACTGGTTGGTCAACAGGCAAATGCGTGCGCGGGATAACAAAGTCACCCGCTGCACGCACTTTACCACTGACTGAAAATAATCGAGATGTTATAAAGGATGAGATATGCGGCGCATCGCCAGCTAACAAACTTTCGGGTACTGGGTACAGTTCATTGCCAAGTGCAACATAGGTAGGGCCTAAATGGTTACCTACTATGCTGTCTTCGATATGCAAGTCCTGTGCCAGCTGTTGCACACTGCCTGTACGGTCAAAAAAGGACTCAGGACCTTTCTCAACAATAATGCCATTTTTACGGTGTGTGTGAACTTTCCCACCTAAACGGAGTGAGGCCTCCACTAATGTGATGTCAATTGGCAATTGCTTAGCAATAGCAGCGCGCTGTAAATAATACGTTGCTGTTAAGCCTGTAATGCCGCCCCCGATGATTACAATTCTCCGTCTTCCCTTTGTCACTGTCATCATCACTTTCTGTTATTACTGTAACTTTTTATTGATAGCGCTTACCATCGCATCAATAAATAATGGATCTGTATTTGGCATAGCTGGGCGGTAATAGTTTGCCCCAACCTCGTCACAAACTACTTTACATTCATAGTCATTGTCATAAAGCACTTCTAAATGCTCTGTAACAAAGCCTACTGGTGTGTAAACAAATGAACGGTAGCCTTTAGTATTGTATAAATCACGCGTTAAATCCTGTACGTCTGGTCCTAACCATGGATCTGGTGTTTGACCTTCAGATTGCCAACCAACCTCAACATTTTTAACACCTGTTGCTTCTTGGATTAACTTAGCTGTATCATGCAATTGTTGCTCGTACGGATCGCCTAATAGCTTGATTTTCTCTGGTAATGAGTGAGCTGATACGATTAAACAAGCTTTTTCGCGCTCTTCTTCTGACATTTCGTTGAAAGTCTCACTTACTTTATTAGCCCAGTATTGGATAAATGATGGCTCATCATACCAAGACTCAACACAAGTTACATTTAAATTACCTGCTTTTTCGGCTTCTTCAAGTACACGTCCATTATATGATTTTACTGAGAATGTTGAGAAATGCGGTGCTAAAACGATAGATACAGCTTCTGTAATACCATCTGCATGCATACTAGCTACGGCATCTTCAATAAATGGCTCAATATGCTTTAAGCCAATATATAATTTGTATTCTACTTCATCTTGCACTTCATTTAAGCGTGCACATAACGCCTCTGCTTGTGCCTCTGTAGCTTTCGCTAATGGCGAAATCCCACCAATTGCAGCATAGCGCTGACGTAAGTCTTCTAAATGTTCAGGTGCTGGCTTACGACCACCACGAATATGCGTATAGTAACGCTCGATATCTTCTTCTTTATAAGGCGTACCGTACGCCATTACTAACAATCCTCGCACTTGTTTCATGCGTGATTCACCTCTTTTTTAGATTAACCGCGTGCTGCGATTTGTTTTGCACTGTATTCATGAATAAACGCTGTTAAACGCTTTAATACCTCAGGGTCTACTTCTGGGAAGACACCATGGCCTAAGTTAAAGATATGGCCTTTTGCTTCTAAACCTTGGTCAATAATATCTTTAGCGCGTGCTTCAATGATTGACCAATCTGCAAGTAGTAGTGCTGGGTCTAAGTTACCTTGAACTGGCTTATTAACACCCTTAGCTAACGCATCCTTAATTGGTAAGCGCCAGTCTAAACCAACTACATCAATCGGCAGGTCATTCCATTCATTAACAAGGTGCTTGCGCCTACACCAAATTGAATAAGTGGAATATTTTCTTCACGTAGTGTTGAGAAAATGCGTGTCATTACTGGCTTAATAAAGACACGGTAGTCTTCTACGTTTAATGCGCCTACCCAAGAGTCAAAGATTTGTACGGCTTTAGCGCCCGCTTTGACCTGTGCACGAATATCAGCAATAATCATGTCTGCCAATTTATCCATTAACGCAAACCAAGCTTTAGGCTCAGAAACCATTAATGATTTTGTTTTATTATAATTTTTTGAAGGACCGCCTTCAATCATATAGCTCGCTAGTGTAAATGGTGCACCCGCAAAGCCAATTAACGGCACATTTAATTGTTCTTCCGTTAACATCTTGATTGTTTCAAGTACAAATGGTGTGTGTTCTTCTGCATTAAACTCACCTAGTTTTTCGATATCTGCAACTGTACGTACAGGATTAGAGATTACAGGACCAATGCCCGCTTTAATTTGTACATCAATACCAATGCCTGGTAGCGGCGTTACAATATCTTTATATAAAATAGCTGCGTCTACGTTGTAGTTATCTACAGGTAGGCGGGTTACATATGCACATAATTCTGGCTGCATTGTAATTTCTTCTAGTGAGTATTTCTTTTTAATTTCACGGTACTCTGGCTGTGAGCGTCCCGCTTGGCGCATATACCAAACTGGTGTGTGCTCCACCTTTTCGCCGCGTGCTGCGCGAAGTAATGTATCATTAAATTTTGTCATGAATAACATCTCTCCTTCAAAATAAATAACTTATATGTAAAGCTAAACATCCTTATTTACTATATACGGTCAACGCTACTATTGTATAGCATCAACTGACAAATGTCATAAAATCGTTCTTTATATGCGATTCTTTTGACAAAATCTTGTATTATCGTTTAAATAGAAGATAAGATTCAGACTTTTTTCTTAAACACAAGGAGGCAATTTCAAATGAATATTTATTTAACTTCAGGCACACCAGAGTATATGGAGCAAGTTCGTGCAAAATACCCTAATGAAAAAATGGTCGTACTTTATGGCGAGGGTAATGCTGTACTGCTTCACGAAACAGAAGGCAAGACGGTATTCCAATCACCACGTAAGTTTGAGGCCATTGATTCAATTAACGAATTACAAGGCACAGGCTACTATGTCTTAAATAATATTCCTGTCACTGAAGAGGGTCGCCCAGTATTTGAGCACCGCTTCCTAAGCCGTAAAGGATCAATTGAAAATGAGCCTGGTTTTGTAGCCTTCCGTTTAATGCGCCCTATTGGCGAAGAAACATACATCGTTTTAACAGAGTGGGTTGGCCCTGAGTCATTTAAAGCATGGACAGAGTCGCAAGCATTTAAAAACTCACATGCTGACAAAAAACCTGAGGCTGCCGCAAAACCACCAGTAAATATTTTTGCAGCTGCATCCTATGTAACAACATACCAAACAGCTAAACAAGAAGACTAATTATACAAGCAGCCTAAGCAAACTTAGGTTGCTTTTTTCTGCACAAAAAAACTGAGCACCATTCGGCACTCAGTTATCCTTATTTTTTCATCACTTGTTGTGTAAATAAACCAACTACAATCATAATAACACCCGTCACATAAAAGTAAGGCTGTGTAACATGACTAAGCGTAACAATGATTGCCTGCACAATAATAAGCAGACGTACAATACTTGTAGCTGCTTCCTTCTTCTGTGCAGCTGGTACAGGATAAAGCATATCCATCCGGAAGGCAGATTGATTGGTTAATGCTTGTTGTAACTGTAGCGCTGTTGCAAAAGATAAAGCGCCTGCAATAATAAAACGTACAATCGTAATATCTACAAATGCTGCTAGTAGCGCGGCAATAAAAGTTAAACGCACCCATAAATAAAAATGATCATTTGTTCGTACAAACATACGCCACGTTAAATAACGTTGCGTATTTTTTTTACCGTATGGTGCTAACACATAAATCATGTCCAACCATTTTCGACGACGTATAGCACCGCGTAGATGCGGTACGTCGGTAAAATAATTAGCAAAGCGATAAAAACGCAACATACGATTTTGTTCGATCGTAATAAAATGCTCATACGGAAACGGCTGGTTTTGCACTTTGGCTTTTAATACACGCATATAAATTAAGTGGGTAATAAAACCAATAGCTAAACCGTAATACCAACCGTTTAGATAAGTGGCTAATGTTAGCACCACCAAACCGAAACGCAGTAAACGGTCAACCCAGACAAAGCGCCCACGCATATAATAACGAAATGCAAACTCACTGTGGATACTCATATATTTTAGCGCAAGTGCAATCGCGAGCCCCAGCCATAATAGTGCTGTTGATAGCGGCGTTACTACTTTTAATAAAGGGATAAAAGCCACATAGGCTACTACAATGACAATAATGCTTGTTGTAAAACTAAAACGTAAAGCTTGTGTAAAGTATTCATTCATTTTATTTTCGAGTGGTAATAAATACACTGCATCAGGCTCACGTAGTAATGTTGCTGGTTGGCTAAACATAATAAGCATACCAAGCACAACCCCTACCAATAAAGCTGCAGGAAAGTCGGGTTGCACCACATTAAGCCATGCACTATATTGGTAACCTCCCGCGCCTAATAAAAATACCAATACAATTGCAATATGTCCTGTAAATATATAACGCATATACTTTTGTAGTTCGGCAGTATAATGTGTAAGACGTGTTTGCCAAACATCTTGTAAATTACGCATGGTCTTGCTCCTTTGTCATTGCAATATACAAATCATCTAGCGTAGCATCTGGCATTGCAAATGCCTCGCGCAAATCCGCCATTGTTCCCTGTGCACGAACACGTCCCTCATGCAGTAAAATAATACGGTCACAATAACGTTCAGCTGTTGATAAAATATGCGTAGACATTAAAATCGAAGCGCCCTCTTGTTTTTTTGCATCCATTTGATCAAGTAAAGATTGGATACCCAGTGGATCTAAACCTACGAACGGTTCATCAATAATGTATAGCGCCGGCTCCACTAAAAAGGCACACATAATCATAACCTTTTGACGCATCCCTTTCGAAAAATGCGAAGGGAACCACTTTAAGCGGCGCTCCATTCGAAACTCTTTTAATAATTTTTCAGAGCGCGTCTTCACTGTTGCTTCATCTAATCCGTAAGCCATACCCGTTAATGCTAAATGCTCCTCAAGTGTTAGCTCATCATAAAGTACGGGCGTTTCAGGAATATACGAAAATGAACTACGGTACTTCTCCATATCTTGCTGTAATGTAACACCTTGCAATGCAACTTCTCCTGCATCAGGCAGTAACGTGCCAATAATATGCTTAATGGTTGTACTTTTACCTGCACCATTTAACCCAATTAAACCTACAAGCTCGCCCTCCCCAATCGAAAAGCTCACCTCTTTAATAACAGGCTTGCGTGTATAGCCGCCTGTAACGTTCGTTAATTGTAAAACTGCCATATCTTCCAACTCCTATTCTGTTTATAGTTTAGCAAATATCAACGTTTTGTTCAGTTATTTGTATGATAGAATAAGTTTAATACAAACTAAAGGAGGAATTGCAATGAACGATTGTATTTTTTGTAAAATTATTGATGGTACAATTCCAAGTATAAAAGTATACGAGGACGAGCATGTGTATGCCTTTATGGATATTACACCACTTGCTAAAGGTCATACATTATTAATTCCTAAACAGCACGTAAAGGATTTATTTGATATGCCAAGTGAGCTAGCAGGTCATCTGTATTCTGTTGCACCAAGTATTGCTAATGCCATCAAAACAGCTTTCAATCCAAAAGGCTTAAACACATTAAATAATAACGGCGCAGCAGCTTACCAATCCGTGTTCCATTACCACCTACATTTCATTCCACGTTACGAAGAAGACGGCTTAACACTTGTGTGGGAACCAATCAAACCTGAAATGGCAGAGGTACAACAAGCAGCAACTGCTATTGCGGATGCACTAAACGCTTAATTTTCTGAATAATCATTGCATTTATGCAAAGACACTTGTATAATTTAGCCAAGTTTCGCTAGCGCTCATGAGGAGACGTTAGGAGACCACAGTTTAGACTAGTTGAGGAGAGATGAGTTATGAAGACGAAGAATCTTGTTTTAATGGCACTATTAGTAGGTGTCGGTGCGGCATTGTATATGGTCGTACCTGGCTTTATTGGGGGCATGAAGCCAGACTTTATGCTGACAATGATGTTTATTGGCATTTTATTATTTCCCTATGCAAAGGAAACATTTTTGCTTTCACTAGCAACGGGTGTACTATCAGGCTTATTTACAACATTCCCAGGAGGGCTTTTACCAAATATTATTGATAAGGCAATTACAGGCTTTGTTTTTTTAGGCGCGGTGACCGTGCTTGCTAAAGTCGTTCAGCGTACTTTTGTACAGCTTGCATTAATTGTAGCTGGCACAATTGTATCAGGCGCTATTTTTTTAGGCACAGCATTATTTGTCTTCCAAGCAAATGTACCTGTTGGCTTTGCTGCATTATTTGTTGGGGTGGTACTACCTGCAACAGTATTTAACGCCATTGCCTTCGCTGTTATTTACCCTATCATTACAAATTTAGTAAAGCGCTCGTCATTTAAAACAGCAGCAACTCATGCGTAAGCCAAAGCGACTTGTCTTGTGACAGGTCGTTTTTTCTTTTCGAACACAATATTATGGGTATAATAAGAGTACACACTTAACTTATTGGAGGAATGTTTTATGAAAGCAAAGAATTTTTTATTGGGTGTTACAGCTGGCGTAGTTGGTGGCATGGCAGTAGCGGCATTTATCGCCCCGCAATCAGGTAATGACCTACGCACAACATTAAAATCAAATACCGCTAACCTAAAAGCACGTATTGCTGATACACGTGGTGAAGTAAATAATGTAAAAGCTTCTATTACTACACTAACTTCAGTTGCAAAAAATAATATTCCACAGATAGTAAATGAATTAAAAGAGACTATTCAACGTTTCCAAAAAGAAATCGAACCAAACACAACACACCTACAACAAGAAATTGGTTCTTTACAACAATCTATTGGCGAAATCGAGAAAAACATTAGCGAACTTAGAGAATCCACACAAAATTAAGCAAGCCTAACTATAGGCTTTTACTCTCACTAAAATATTAAATAGTTGATATTTTTAATATAAATGACGCAGAAAATGATAATTTTTCTGCGTCATTTTATTTTTTATTTTTTCTAACTTTAAAGTCTTTTCCTTTATTGCTATAATATTTTTAAAATGCTAAGAGAAAGTAGTAGGTGATTGCTATGTCAGATGAGTTATACACAAAAAAAGAGGCAATGCTATACAGCCAGCGCATTGCACAACTGTCAAAAGCGCTATGGAAAGCTGTCGAAAAGGATTGGCAGCATTGGATTAAACCCTATGACCTTAACATCAACGAGCACCACATCTTATGGATTTCATTCCACCTTAAAGGAGCGTCTATTTCTGATGTGGCGAAGTTTGGCGTAATGCACGTTTCTACTGCGTTTAACTTCTCTAAGAAATTAGAAGAACGCGGCTTCCTATCATTTTCGAAGCGTGACGATGATAAACGCAACACATATGTTGAGTTAACACCTGAGGGCAAGCAATTAATCTTAGAGCTTAACGCCAACTACCACAACACACAGCACACTGTGTTAAACGGCTCATTAGCCCTTAAAGATTTATACGGTCGCTTCCCTGAGTTTTTAGATGTAATGGCTGTTATTCGCAACATTTATGGGGATGATTTTATTGATATTTTCGAACGCTCATTTCAACACTTTCGTGAGTCCTTCGACGATTTAGAGCGAGAGCACTCGGATCATTAATACTAAAGGAATGTTGTCGCCTTTAAAAGCGCTTAACATTCCTTTTTATTTTTTCTATAATGAGAGAGAGGTGAACATAATGCACTGTTGGAAAATCTTAAATATTTATAAACAATACGGCTTACCCCGCATTTTATTATGGACGGTTATCGCATTTATTTTAACGCTTTGTACGAGCTACTTAGCCTTTACCTTTACGTATACAAAACCATTTAATGATGATTACTTTCTTATTTTCGCATCGCTTGTCATTGCTCTTTACCCCATCCATAAAGGTGTGCATTACTTAACACTGCTAGACTATAAGGACGAGGTTGAAACTGAATGGAAAATAATGTACAGCTACGTACCAACATTACATCTGCGCATTAAAGAAATTTTGCCAAAGCGCCGCTATATTGTTACACGCCTAGCACCTTTCATTACAATTAATAGTGCTATCATTATTAGTATGCTACTGGCACCCAATGTCATTCATTATGGTTCAATTTTACTCGCCTATCACACGAGTATTTGTGTAATTGATATTTTATATGTTAAAAATCTACTGCGCTCCCCTAAAGAGGCTCAAATTGAAGAAACCCCGCGCGGCTTCGAAATTTTAGTACCGCCAAACATTAGGTAATGTTGCTTGTATTTCATTTCATATTTTTGCTATGCTAAGAGGAACGAAAGAGGGGAGGAATAGATTTGCTACTATTCTCTGTAATTCTATTCTCGGTATTTTACTTATTCCAAATTAACCGCATGACGTTTGCCCTTTGCGAACGTAGAGAGATTCCCGAAGAGAAGCAACCAAAAATTTATCGTACTGTTAATATTTTAATTACGATTTTACTGTTTTCTTTCTATCTCGAGGTCATTACAGCTGGATAAGCGAGCTAAAAGGAGTTGCTAAAGGCAACTTCTTTTTTTTGGATGGAACCATTTTTGTTTTAATTTCGTTTATGATATAGTGTAACTTGCATGAACTGAATAGTGGGGAGAGAAAATTATTTATGAAGAAAAAAGCATTAACGTTCACACTTGCTGCCTCGGTAGTAGCATTAGCTGCTTGTAGCGGTGGAGATAGCTCTGACCTTGTAACATCAAAAGACTTTGGTAAAATTACAACGGCTGAGTTTAACGATATGTCTAAGCAACTTACTGGACCATTCGTGTTAAAACAAATGATTACTGAAAAAGTGTTAGCTGATAAATATGAAGTTTCTAAAGAAGAAGTAGATGAAGCCTTTAAACCTGTTGAGGAGCAATATGGTGATGAGCTTAACTCAGCACTTGCTGCAAACGGCTTAACAGCTGACGGCTTTAAAGATTCATTACGTCTGCAATTACTACAAAACAAAGCGCTACAAGAACACGCTGTTACAGATGAAGAAGTTAAAAAAATCTACGAACAAGGCAAACAAGAACTTAATGGTCGCCATATTTTAGTAGAAGATGAAGAAACAGCACAAAAAGCGATTAAAGAAATCAAAGACGGTGCATCATTTGGTGATGTAGCGAAAAAATATTCGACAGACCCAGGCTCTAAAGAAAAAGGCGGCGAATTAGGTTGGTTCTCTCAAGGTACAATGCTTGAGTCATTCAATGATGCTGCTTATGCATTAGAGTTAAATAAAGTAAGTGAACCTGTAGCTTCTGACTTTGGCTTCCATGTTATCGAAATTACAGACAAGCGTGATGTAAAAGACTATCCTAAATTTGAGGATAAAGAAAATGAAATCCGCGAAGGTCTTGTAGAAAAAATGATGCAAACTGGCGAAGCACAAGTTGTGCTAGAGAAGTGGTTGGCAAAATGCTAAAAGAAGCTGACTTTAAAACAGAAGATCCTCTGTTAAAAGATGCGCTTAATTTATTCACTAATGGTCCTGAAGCCCAAGCAGAAGAAAAAGCTGACGACGCTAAGGAACAACCTGCTGAAGAACCAGCAAAAGAAGAGAAAAAAGAAGACAAGAAATAAGCTAAAACACCTCGCCTACCTTATGGTAAACGAGGTGTTTTTTTTGCAGACTCCCATAAAAATTGTAGATAGCGTACTGTCACATACCCCACCATTATCGTAGCAATTGTAGCTTCTATTATAATAAGCGCTGTTACAAAATGATTGCTATAGCCAAAGTGCTCATAAGTTTGTAGCAAGGCCGTTGCACTAATCACAAGTGGAAAGGTAAACGCCGCATAACTCGGGTAAAACGGCAGGCGCAGTAGCCTTGGTAGTTGTGTTAATACGACTACATACAATACTTGGGCTAGTATGAGTGCTACTAACAGTAATAAGGGTGAAGGCTCGCTAAAGTGAGCTAAGATGCCTGCTAAAATAAGCGATGTAGGCGCACATAAAATTGTAATAAGCGGTAAGGCTGGCTGTTCTATATCGCGTAAAACAAAAATGCGTAGTATGACAGGTGGCAATAACACAAGCAAAAATGCCATACAAGTATAAGAAACTGCTGTCATTAGCATCGGAGCTTGGTCGCCAGCAGTTAAAGGCATTACACCCATACCAATGTACATAATAAACCAGCTAGGATAAATTTTTGTAAGCGTTAGTGGTTCGCTCAATACAAAACGGTAGGTAAAAAATAGCATCAGCGCAAAATGTAGCACCACAGCACACCACCAAATCATTTGCCATACTTGACTCGTGGTCATGTACAAACTACTTGCAACCATTACTGCCATTGTAAAGGTTGGAGATACAGCGGCAATTACAGGATTTTGTAACTCTTGCCATACTTTTTTAGGAAACAGCACTACTTTAAGTACCAAGCCCATACCAAGCAGCATCCCTGCACCACTTAACATAGTAGTAACTAATTGAAGCTCAAACGCTAATAGCAGTTTAGCAAGTGAAAAAAGAGCTAGCACTAACCCACTCATAGGAATCGGTATACGACTAATAAAATTACGCATTCATTGTCATCTCCTTTGTTAGCTTTAGTATAAGCTACACCTTATTATTTTAAAAATACATAAATCTAATTATACTTATTATAAAATCTAATAATAAGGATGTGTTAGTATGCTTGAACAGTTACGCATATTTACAAAAGTTTATGAACAGCGCAATTTCACTAAAGCTGCCGAATTATTATTTATTTCACAGCCTACATTGTCAGTTAAAATCAAGCAACTTGAACAACAGTTAAATGTCACGCTATTTATTCGTCAGGGACCTAAAAATAGTATCCCAACTGAAGCAGCACATATTTTTTATGACTATGCGCTACAAACACTTGATACGTATGAACAAACGATTGCTAAGATGCAACGCGATGAGCGCATGCGTTGCACTATTGGTTGTTCTCATACGATTGCTGTACATTATTTCCCTATTATTTTACCCAAGCTTGCGATGCAATTTCCTATGATTGATTTTTCGCTGTCATTACGTAACTCTGAGCAAGTAGCTGAAGCCGTTACTCAGCACTCACTCACGATAGGTCTCATCGAAAAACCAATCGATACACACCCACTCGCTAAAAAAACAGTGGCTACCGACGAGTTAGTGCTCGCTGGGCAAAGTACGAGCCAACACTGGCTAATGCGCGAGCCATCGTCTGGTGTACGGTTTTTTAATGAACTCTATAGAGCTGAACACAATAGTACAACGCCTCTAATAGAAGTTGATAACAATGAAATGATTATTGCACTGTTACAGCAAGGCTTTGGTAAAAGTATTTTATCAAAAGCAAGCTTACCAAAACATATCCCTTACGAAACTTTGCCTTCACGCTATAAACGTGAGTTGTATGTCATTTATCATGAACAACAATTGCTCACTCCTGTAGTCCAAGCAATTATTGCAGCGTTCGCCACCATCAAAGATAGTTAAAAATCCATGTAACAAAAAAATGCACCCCCATTGTTAGTATGCCTAACAACGGGAGTGCAATTTTTATTTAATCAATTGTTGGTTTATAAAATGAACGATTATCTAAAGCAAATAAACGCTCCGTAAATTCGCCTGCTTCGGTTTGACGAAGCGCACGGTTTAACATATTCATTTTAGCATCAATATTATCTATATAATGTAGCATTTCTGCCTCTGCTAGCATTGGCTTTTTAGGGCTTCCCCACTCTTCTTTACCATGATGAGATAGCACCATATGTTGCAGTAACATAACTTCCTCACCTTCAATGCCTAACTCTTTGGCTGCTTCGGCAATTTCAGAAACCATAATTGAAATATGGCCGATTAAGTTACCCTCAACTGTATAACTTGTACCAACAGGACCCGTTAGCTCCGTTACTTTACCAACATCATGTAGGATGATGCCTGCATATAATAAATCCGTATTAAGTGTTGGATAAAGCTCGCCCATTGCCTTGCCTAAGTTAAGCATAGATACAACGTGGTCAATTAAACCTGATGCGTAGTCATGGTGATTGCGCATAGCTGCTGGGTAAACTAAAAAGGCCTCTTTATGCTTTTCAAGTAATAGTCGTGTAATGCGCATAATATTTGGGTTTTTAATATCAAATAAATAACGTACGACCTGCTCATACAACTCTTCCTTAGGTTGTGCTGCTGAAGGAACAAGGTCACTAATTGTTACACCCTCGTCTTCCTTTACTACACGAATCGCTTTAACACGTAATTGTTTACGTCCACGGTAATCTTGAATCTCACCACCAACATGTACGATTACACCTGCACGGTACATCTCTTGTTGTTCTTCTTTAGTATCCCAAAGCTTAGCTTCAATATCGCCACTTTTATCTTGTAACACTAAGGACATAAATGGCTTACCTACTGTTGTAATGCCTGCGCTCGCCTGCTTAATTAATAAAAACTGGTTAACCGCTTCACCAACTTGTAGTGTTGTAATACCCGTCATCATAGCCCACTCCTTTTATAATTGCTGTACCTCACCTTGTTGCCAAATATCTGGCGCCTGACAAGTGAAGTAAATAATTTGTCTTTCCTTACTAATTGTTCGTATTAATTGTACCATGTACATAAAACGGTTTCGATCGAAATGCACGAAAGGATCGTCCATCATAAATGGTAATGGCGCGCTCTTTTCTAACGTTTTGGCTAACGCAAAACGTAATGCAGTATAAGCTTGTTGCTTGGTTGCTTGTGATAGCTCAATAATGCGATAACGCACGCCACCTACAGCTTCTACTTCAAAATAGCCATCTTCATTAACAAACACTTTTGTATAGTGGCGATTAGTTAATACTGAAAAATACTCACTAGCATAGGCAAGCACTTGAGGTAACTTACGCTCACGCAATTGGCTAAAGGTTTGCTCAATCGCCGTAATTACAGCTCGCTCTGTTGCCCATTGTGCTGTTGCCTTATGAAAAGCTGCTTTTTCCTGCTCATACGCCTGTACAATAATACCGTAGCTTTCGTCTTCTTCTTTGCTAAGCAGTAACTGCGTCAATGTTGCTTGCTCTTGCATCTTCTCTTGCAATGATTTTTCCGTTGCTTGCTCCTCATAATTTAACGTCTCTAATTGCAAAGCAATTGTTTCTGCATCTAAGGTAGTAGGTGTAGCTACTGTAATTTGTTCATTTAACTGAGTAAGTCGTTCATTACGCTCTTGTACTAGCTCCCACTCATTGTATGCCTCGTATAACTCACGCTCATCTGCCACTGTCATTTTAGCAAAGTACTGTTGTTGTTGTTGTGTACGTTCGTCAATTAAGGCTAATAAACGGTCAACCTCTTTATCAATCGCCGCAATACGTTTTGTTGCACGACTATACGCCTCATAAGCTACTTGCATTTGTTCGCGTAGCTTATGCACACTCGGAAACGCCTCTGCTAAACTAACATCTGTCTCAACAATTTGTTGTACTTGCTCTACAAGTTGCTGCTGTTGTTGCTGTGCTTCAGCAAGTAACTCTTTTTTTGTAGCAATAGTTTGCGCATCTTCTTGCAGCTTACGTATACGAATAAATAATTCCTTCATTAGTGAGCGGTCTGTTACTGGCTTTGTATAAAAGGCTTGTACATACGTTTGCAATACTGCCTCTTGCTCGTCTTGTTGTAGCTCTAATGTTTGTATGTCCTCTTTGATTTTCATATAACGTTGTTTATAACTATCAATCTGTTGCTCCACAAACTGCTCAGAGGACATGCGTAAACGAAGTTGTACTATATATAAAAACACAAGTACGCAGGCAATACCTGCAATAAAGGTATACACATTTTGCCACCACCATGACATAAGTAAAAATAACACGGCCGCAATAGCCGACATAAATTTTACAAATTGCATTTGGCGTATGCGTTGCTCACGCTCTTCTTTGCGACGCATACGTATCCCCTCTGTATCTGTTGTACCTTCTAATGCTTCTAACTCTTTATGTACATCATTTAACGTATGAAGTTGCATAGATAGCTGTGCGTCGATTTCTTTTAACTGGCGCACCACTTGCTGAAATTGTTCTTCCTTTTCAATGGAAACATCCTGCGCCAACATAACGGCTTGCTCCTCCGCTTGATCAACACCAAGTAAACGAAACTGTTTCGCATTATCACGCTCTACTATCAAGATTTCTTCCTGTAAGCGCGCGATTTTTTCCATAGTTTGATGCCAGCGTGTTTCATGTGTCAGCATTTCATTAGCCTGTGTATAACGCTCGTGATTAAAGCTTAAAGCTGGCTCTTCTTGTTGACGCTCCTGTTGCAAATTACGTACAGCTGTTTCACTTGTTAAGATTTCTTCCTTGATAAAGGTAAAGTGCTTCATTTCGTCACGCGCAAAATCTAGTACTTGTGCGACCTGTAATGCCGCTTCAATGCGTTCACGTTCAATTAATAATGGTAGCTGTTGTTGTAGCGTTACGTAATATTGCCAATTTTGATGGAGCTTAACCTTCTCTGCACGTAAACGCTCAATTGTACGCTCTACCTCTTGTAATGTCTTTGCTTCACTCTCGTAGCTCGCGATATTGCGTTTCATATCTTTAATTTGCTTTTCTAACTTACTAATTTTTTGCACATGCCCATCTAGTAGTTGAGTAGTACTAGCATCACGCGCTACTTGCTGTGCCATAGCTGTTAGTTTTTCGATATCTGTAGTGCCTGATGCCAACAGCACTTGCGAGAGCGCCTCTTCTGACAATCGCTCCATTCCCTGCAGCTCCTCTACAGAAAAAGCAAAGATTGCTTCTAAACTTTTGCGTGAGTAACCATATAATAAATGAGGTAAGAAGGCTTCGTCCTTACGCTCTTTTGTTGGCAGTGTGACTACTACATCACCACTTGGCTTTGTACCACGCACGCGCTCAATTTCGCACTCTCCGTAAGCTTGGTGAACAATGGTAATTTTACCGCCATAACTCACTGTAGCTCTAGGCTCATAATTACGCTGTGCTTCTTGCTTAGTAGGAAAGCCATAAAACACTTGTAAAATAAATTGTTGAATGGTCGTCTTCCCCGCTTCGTTATCCCCATAAATTACACTAAGCCCATCGTGCAATGTAATTTTTTTATTTTCATGCTTACCAAAGCCATAAATGTGAAGCTCTTTAATATACATGGCATCTCACCTCAATTTTCCTGCATTTTACGTAAAAATAATTGCTCTGCCTCATGCAGTAACGTATGCATATCTAAAGCCTGCTCCTGCATCAAACGTGCTACCGTACCACTTTGGTAAATATCAGCCAGCACATCTTGCCACTCATCTGCTGACCAGCTATGCATAGTATCAATCACCTGTTGCGCTGAGTTTGTAACAGGGCGCGGCGCTGATGTTACAGCATCAATTGCCGCTAACCATACGAGTGGTAATTGCTCACTCTCCATATCACGCAACACCGCTAACCACTCAGCAGGTTTAGTGCTATGCCAAAGTTTGCTCCCCTCTGCTGTGAGGTTAGTTAGTGTAATTTGTACAATCGTAGCACGGTATTTATCACGTAATGCATTACATGTTTTATGGCAAAGTACCATTAAATCATTAGCATAGCGTACCTCACTCGCATCTACCTCTTGTTTCACATACAAAATAGCAGATGTATGTACAAAGTGCATTGAGCAACTTTCCTTTGTTAATGTCACATCATAAAAACCTTTATTTCCGACCTCCGTTACACTCGTACTCTGCGGTGTACCACAATACACCATACGTGGTGACTCCTGTATAACGACTTGCTGATGGCGGCCACCTAAGGCAAGATAATCATAGTGTTTTGTTGCGGCTTCCGCTGGCTTTACTTCACCATATAGCATCGCAATATGTAGCATTTCTTTATCCGCCTGCGGGTAGGTATCTAGTAAAGCAGTAGGCATGTCTCCATGTGCGTAGCTACAGCCTGTCAGTTTAATGCTTTCATTTGCAAGGGGTAGCGTTAATGTTGTTGTTTTTGTTGGTAACACCGTAACATTATCAGGCAACGTAAAACGGGCCCACTCCCCCTCCGCATAATCGCTTGCCCCGTAACTTATAATAACGGGAATGTTGTAGGCTTGTAATTGCTGTAGCCCCTTTTGCAATTCCTTTTGCGCACGCAAGCTTCGCATGCTACCATCATAGCTATCCCCAACGAGTAGCACAAAATCTGGTTGCTCATCAATCGCGTACTGTACAATTTTTTGCCATGCTGAAAATGTACTTTGTCTAACAGCCTGCAAAGCACTATCGGACAACTCAGACAGCCCCTTAAACGGACGATCCAAATGTAAATCTGAACTATGTAAAAAGCGTACCATTATTTTCACCTCGTTCCTCATTATACTAAAAAAAAAAGACGCTAGCGCATCATTCTACGCAAGCGTCCTTAATTTATTCTTTTCCGAGCTGAACAGCCTTTTTAATATCTTTTAACGAACGTGATGGTCCATACATTAATACGCCACCGCGGTAAACGCGTGCACCAAACCAACCTAATATACCGATAGTAATGAGCATGATAGCAATCGCAAGCAATGGCTCCCACATTGGTAAATCTAATAAACCAACGCGCATAAACATCACTAGTGGAGTAAAGAATGGGAAGTATGAAGCCCATTTTAAATAAGCGAGCTCTGGATTACCTAATCCTGTCATTGCAATAATAAAGGCAATCACGATTAAAATTGTCATGGGCATAATCATTTGTTGTACATCTTCAATACGGCTCACTAACGAACCAAGTAATGCTGCAAGTGTTGCATACAAGAAGTAGCCTAATAAAAAGAAGATGGCCCCGTATACAAGCGTCATCGGATTGACATCACTAAACTTTACAAACTCGCCAATATCACCTGTTGCACTTGAAGTACGTACTGCAATAAAACCGGTAAGCCCTAGTAAAATCATTTGGACAATACCTAACATCCCAATACCAATCACTTTAGCAAACATATGCTTCACAGGGGACACACTAGAAATTAAAATTTCCATCACGCGTGAAGATTTTTCCGTTGCTACTTCTGTCGCAATCATACCTGAATATAAAATAACAGCAAAATAAATTAAAAACATTAGCACATAAACTAATACTCGCGCCTGACCAAGCTCTGCCTCAGACTTAGCAGAAGCTGAAATATTTTTTTCTTCAAACTGTACAGGTGCAAATAATGTTTGTACTTCCGTTTGTGTTAACGACAGTTTCTCTGCTTGTTTTTCAGTTTGAATGGCTTGCAAAATTTCTTGTAACATAGCACCCTTGTCATCCATCATGCTTGAGGTTTGATAGGTTGCTACAAGTTGCTCATCTGTCGTTAGTTCGACCTTAGCAAAAGCATCTAACTTCTCTTTCTTTACCTCATCAATTAACGCTTGTTCGTCCTTCTTAGAGCGCTTTATCGTAAAGTCATACGATTTATCATCAAGATGTTGGGCGATATTTTGGTATAGCGCATCATCCGCTACAAGTAAAGTAAGCGTATCTGCCTCACCGCTACCCGTTAAGTCACTTACCTTATCAATAATAGTCGTAATATTAGTCATCAACACAATACCTAGCATCATAATAATGGTTGTAATAACAAAGGACTTCGTTTTAGCCTTGGTCATAAAAGCTTGTTTAAAAATTATCCAAAACTCACGCATGCTCTTTCCCCACCTTTGCGATAAAGATATCTTGTAAGGACGGCTCTTCAATTTCAAAATGACGGATTGGTCCTTGTGCTAATGCACCTGTTAATAGCGTATTAGCTACGGCCTCATCATCAATTTGGAAGACAGCACCTTCTAATGATGTTTTCACTTCATTAACACCTGGTGTGTTAGCTAGCACTGCTAAATCAAAATCTGATTTAATGCGTACATTCTTTTTACCAAAATTACGCTTCACCTCACGCAGTGAGCCTTGCACCAGTTGCTTACCATGCGACATAATTGACAGTTGCTCACAAAGCTCCTCAACATGATCCATACGGTGACTCGAAAAAACAATCGTTGCACCATTATTACGAAAATCAATAATGGCATCCTTTAGCATCTCCACATTAACAGGGTCTAAGCCCGAAAATGGCTCATCTAAAATTAATAACTTAGGATCGTGCATTAAAGAAGCAATGACTTGGATTTTTTGTTGGTTACCTTTCGAGAGCTCCTCCACACGTTTTGTTGCATACTCAGGCACTTCAAAGCGCTCTAGCCAGTGAGCGATTGCACGTTTAGCATCACCCTTGCTCATACCACGCAGCTGTCCTAAGAAAATCAGTTGGTCTTCAACTTTCATTTTAGGATAAAGTCCGCGCTCCTCAGGTAAATAACCAATTTGCGGGCTAGTTGCATAGGAGATTGGTTTGCCGTTCCATAGTACATGTCCTTCGTTTGGCGTTAACAAGCCTAAAATCATACGGAAGGTTGTTGTTTTACCCGCTCCATTGGCACCTAAAAATCCGTACATCGAACCTTGCTCAATCGTTAAATTTAAATTATCTACTGCTGTAAAATCACCAAAGCGCTTTGTTACATTTGTTATTTCTAATGTCATACCGTTTCACTCCTTTACTATTTGTACGATAGTATTGTCCATCACGTTTCATTTAATTTCGTTTACTTGCAATAACAGCACCAATTAGCCAACTACTAAAATGCACAATCCATAAAAAAGTTAGCACAAAAAATGCTGTACCAATCGGTTCAATAAACAAGACTACTAACCACACAATAGCTAAGGCTATTGATGTTACCATCCAAGCAAAAGAACGTCCTTGCGTATGAATCGTAACGTAGCGCTCATCTAATGCACGCTGTTTTTTTAATGCCCTACGCTGAAGCGGCAATACAATTGCTACAATTAATAAAGCTAAGGGTAAACCTAATAAGAAAGCGAGCCAATCAAAGTTTTCATACATCGTTTTTATCCCCTATTCTTCAATCGTTGGTAATACAGCCACTGCACTGCTAAATGAATAATATAAGTAGCCAGTACAAGTACCGTTGCTAACGAAAATCCTTCAACAATATAAAGTACAGCAAACACCGCAACAAGTGTTAATGCTGTTACACCCCAAGCAAGTGAGCGCGATTGATATTGCATCACGATATAACGCTCATCATAACGTTTTTCACGCTCGCCCTTACGCTTAATGAAATAAACTGTCATAAGTGACAACACAACTCCTATTACGCCACCAATCACAAAAGGTATAACATCAAAGCCCTCTCTCATTAAGCTTCCTCCTCAAAATTAAATAATTCTTCAATGGTGCAATCAAATAATTTAGCTAAACGATAAGCAAGCAGGAGCGAGGGATTGTAACGCCCCTTTTCAATCGAAATAATCGTTTGACGCGACACATCTACAAGCTCTGCTAAATCATCTTGGGTCCAACCTTTTATTGCACGCTTTTCTTTAATTACATTTTCCACTGTGCCACCTCACATCTTCTTAGTTACTACTAACAATGACACATATAAAATAAAAATTGTAGCTGGTAGTAAAATTTGCAGTAAAGTTGCTGCACTAACTTTTAGTACATCCGTATTAACAAGTAGTGATAGTACTAGCATGACTACAAAGGTAGCATAAAAACTATAACTAGCACTCGTCCGTTTAATTGTTTTACTGCGTTCATCCGTACTGTCTAAATGCTCACTAATTTGCGCTAGCACTAAACACATAAAAGCCATGCTATACGGCGTGAGCACACCCACTCTAAAACCACTTGTCGTCAACTCGATGACTGTCGTAAATACAGCAAACCCCAAAAATATAATACCTAGTGCAGTAAATACCCCTTTACTTTCTTTCACGTCATCACCGCCTCATGTAAAGCTAACTTTACGTAAAGGTTACTTTACATTCTAATTGATGTCAAGTAAGCTTTACTTATTTTTTCTGCAAATAACGTATACTATAAGTATCACGGGAGAGAGGATGATTCACATGGATTTATACAAAATCACATCTTTTAAGCCAACAGGGGAATTGGTTGTGGATGAAAACTTCGAGGCAGAAAATGATGACGTGGCAAAAACAATTGGTGAGCAAAAGCTGCAAGAACTCGGCATTGCAGAAACTACACACCGCGTTGTATCACCACGTGGCAAATTAATTTTATTTCATGTGTAATAAAAAAAAGCGTTCCCACTCATGAACTGCACCCCATTTGTTAGACACATCTAACAAGGAGGTGCCGTTTTTCTATGGCTAAAATGAGTGCAGAAGAAAAATTAGCAGCGGTTCAAAGATATGTAAATGGAAAAGAGAGTTCAAGGAAAGTAGCGGCAGATATTGGGGTATCCCATCGTTACCTATTAACTTGGGTGAAACAATATGAATATAACGGTGTAGAGGCCTTTGTAAAACGATATACAAATTACACGAAGCAGTTTAAACTAGACGTACTTAACTACATGACTGAACACGGTACGTCCTTATACGAAACCGCTGCCATTTTTAAAATAGCGGCTGCTTCAACGATACGAAATTGGAAAAAACAATTCGAAGCACAAGGAAAGGATGCCCTTCAGCCAAAGAAAAAGGGGCGTCTATCCATGAAAAAAGAAACGGCTAAACAATCTAAGAAAACACCAGTAGAAGGCTCTACTCAAGCACTCCAAACTCGTATTAAACAGCTTGAAATGGAAAACGAATATTTAAAAAAGTTGAATGCCTTAGTTCAAGCCAAAGAAAAATCACCACGAAAGACAAAGTAAAAGTCATTTGTGAATTAAGGCATAAATATTCGGTGAAAGCACTTGTGGCATTCGCAGAAATTAAACGCAGTACTTACTACGATATAGTGAAGAAGATGAATCGACCAGATCCGAACGCTGATTTAAAGGTCGAAATCCAAGCGATATACGACGAACATGAAGGTCGTTATGGTTATCGTCGTATTCGTGATGAGTTAGCGAATCGTGGGCAAAAAGTGAATCATAAGAAGGTTCAACGCATCATGAAAGAGCTAGGTTTAAAGTGCTTAGTACGTATGAAAAAATATAAATCGTATAAAGGCACAGTGGGTAAAATTGCGCCAAATATTTTAGATCGTAACTTTCTAGCAGAAGCACCGAATCAGAAATGGGTAACGGATATCACAGAGTTTAAATTATTCGGAGAAAAGCTTTATTTATCGCCTGTTTTGGATTTATTTAATGGCGAGATTATTACGTATAAAATTGGCTCAAGACCTACCTTTTCACTTGTTTCAGACATGTTGGAAAAGGCTCTAGAACGCTTACCAGAGGACCACCAGCTACTGATGCATTCCGATCAAGGCTGGCATTATCAAATGAAACAATATCGCCATGCCCTAAAAGCAAGAGGCATTGTGCAAAGTATGTCTCGAAAAGGCAACTGTTACGATAATTCAGTGATGGAGAATTTCTTTGGGATTATGAAGTCAGAATTCCTTTACTTAAAAGAATTTGATAGTGTGGAGCAGTTCAAAATAGAACTAGAAAAATATATCAACTACTACAATACAAAACGGATCAAGGCAAAATTAAAAGGCATGAGCCCGATACAATATCGAACACATGCCCAACAAGCTGCCTGAAATAACCGTGTCTAACTTTTGGGGGTCACTTCATCAGTTGAGTAGGAACGCTTTTTCCACTATTATTTCTCTGGTGCTGCGTCATCATCGTGATTAAATTTATCTTTAAACCAATGTTTGCGTGCTTCGCGACGTAATTCGCGCTCTGCTTTATGCGCCTCGTCGATTTCTTCTTGTACTGCAGCTGCTGAGAAGCGTACAACTTCCCCACCTAACTCTGTTTTAACAGCCTCATCAATCACATGCTCTGAGTATTCAGAAGCGATAGCAATTACACCAACTGAACCTTCAGTTAAAACGTTAGCCGTTTTTTGGAATGTAGACATTGCGCCTTTAACCTCGCCAATATCGCTAATGTTGCCGATAATTGAGCCTGTTGTCCAGCCAAGTAACATACCAAGTGGACCACCAATGATACCAACAAATGCGCCGATTAAACCACCAGCAAAGAAGCGGTCACTGCCTGTTAAATCTGCAGCATCCTTCACTTCAAAACCTTTATCCTTAACATTTTCCACTACAGCAAGTTGTTCAATTTCTACTTTACCTTCAAGATGCAAACCTTTTAACTTTGAAAAGATTTCGTACGCTTGACTGTTCTCTTTAAATGTCATTACTACTACTCTTTTTTCCATTTCAATCGCTCCTGTCTTATAATTAAGTGGTAAGCTACGCAATCTCTTGCGTTTCCATTATCTTACCATACTGAATAGGAGGCTTCACGCGATGGCATTCGAAATTAAACCCTTCCCTGAATTTTCATGGTCATATTCTCGTCACAAAACCTTTGCATCTTGCAAACGCAGTTATTATTATACTTACTACGCAGGGCATAACGGTTGGCTACGCGGTAGCTCTGAGGCACAAAAACATGCTTACCGCTTAAAAAAGATGCAGACATTGCCACTGGCTGTTGGGCAAATTGTGCATGATATTTTAGCAAAAACAATTCAAGGTATGTATCAAAACAACAGACATACAACAGCAGAAGCCTTACAACAACGCGCTCGCCAGTTGTTAAATGATATGTATAAAAGTTCAATACAACCTGGCGCGTGGTTTGAACGCCCTTCAAAAAATCCAATCTTTCAAGAGATGTATTACTTTAAACAATTGGACAAGACATTACTAAGCTATTATAACGGTTTACTGTTACCTTACTTCGAAAACTTTTTTGCTAGTCAAACGATGCAAACTATCACACAACAAGCTGTAACTTTTAAACAACTTGAGGATTTTAGTTATATGAAAATTGATGGCACTAAAGTATATGTCGTACTAGATTTACTCTATGTCGATGCTACTCAAAACTGGCATATTACTGACTGGAAGACTGGTAAACCATCACCTGAAGACCGTGAGCAACTTATGTTATATGCCTATTATGTACATGAGCATTACCAAGTACCCTATGCTAACATCCAACTCCATTTAGAGTATTTAACTACACGAAGCTGCGAAACATTTACAGTAAACGAAAAAATGCTAGCTAACATTTTTTACTTATTTGAACAAAGTACCTTGCATATGAAAGGGCTAATGGCAGATATGATAGAAAATGAGCCGCTAGCCGAAGAAGACTTCGACCCGCAGCCCACTAGTGGTAAATGTATGCGTTGCAACTATTTAGAAATTTGTAATGCGCAGGATTATTTCCCTTCAAACTTAGGCTGACGTTTAGCAACAAAAGCCTCTATACCCTCTAAATGATCTTCAGTTTTACGCATGCGTGATTGCGCTGCCGCTTCTCTTGTTAAGATATTTTGAAGCATTGGTAGCTTTTGCGCATGTATAATTTTTTTTGTTTCAATCATTGCTAAAATGGGTGAGGCTAAAAGCTGTCCAATCATTTGGTCTGCCATTGCAAACACATCACCCGTCGATGCCACATAATCAATTAAGCCAAGCGCTTGTGCTTTCTCCGCGTTCATTACCTCTCCTTGCCAAATCATTTGCTTTGCTTTCATCGAACCTAGACGCTCTGTCATAAAGAAATGACCTCCGCCATCAGGCACTAAGCCAATACCAATAAAATTCATAGCAAGCTTGCTTGTTTCATCTACAAAAATAATATCTGCACCTAAAGCTAAGCTAAATCCAAGCCCTGCTGCTGCACCGTGCACTGCTGCTACCGTAATCATTGGTAAAGTATAATAAGCTTCGACCATATTTTTTAAATGTACCATCATTTCATCAATATCAAAAACATTCGTTTTATCAAGCATAGCCTTAATGTCCCCGCCTGCCGAAAAAACCTTTCCTTCGCCTTTAATCAGTAAAACCTGAATAGTTGTCTCTTTTTTTAATTGTTCAAAACAATGCGCTAGTTCTGTTATCATCGTCGTATCCATCGCGTTCATTGCCTGTGGACGTTTTAATGTTAAAGTAGCACTTCGGTCTAGTCGCTCTAAAATAATCGTTTCATACGTCTTCATCCATCCCACTCCTAAAATTCATAATATAGTCATATATTCGACTTAATGTTCAAAATACCTTCTTTTTCGACATTTTTTACGCATACGCTTTAACCAACTACTACAAAAAATTATCTGTTTATTCATTTAATCAGGTACTATTTCTCTCTATGAAAGCGTTTTTTATTTCGCAAAAAACCTTTTTCTCTTCCTGTTCATTTCAATCACTGTCCTCTGCAAAAACACGAATTATATTTTGTTATAAACTAAATTAGTTCGTTATTTGGTGTTTTTAACAAAAACCTAAACAGCATTTATTATTATTTTTACTTTTATCGTTGACATAACTGAACAATAGGGCGTATGATGGTTTTAGTTCAACAACACAGATACACACTTTAAAAATACAGTGATAGAGACATGCGACTTATGTAAAATCCTCAGAGAGCTAATGGTTGGTGCAAATTAGCGATTTTACGAAGTACGTTCCACTCTAGATGTAGACAAGAGGAAATGCTTGTACGTTCATGCACGTTACGCATATTGCTAAGACTGACCTGCAAAGGTTGGTAACTTAAGGGTGGTACCGCGGATTATACAATTTGTAGCCTTTCGCCCCTTACAACACAATACTATTTTGTGCTGTAAGGAGTGAAAGGCTTTTTTTATCACTATCCACCCCATCATATTATTTTAAGGAGCTAATAAACATGACTTCACTTGACCAAATTAACATTTTAATCGCAGACCCACTAAGCGAGGATGGTATTTTTCCATTACGCGAAGAAAAAGATTTAAACTTAAACGTTGTCGTTGACACAGGCTTATCACAAGAGGAGTTAATCGCTAAAATTGGTGACTTCCACGTGCTATTAGTACGTAGCCAAACAACGGTTACTCCAGAAGTAATCAAAGCGGCTAAAAACTTAAAGTTAATCGGACGCGCTGGCGTTGGTGTGGATAACATCGACCTACAAGCTGCTACTGAGCACGGTGTAATCGTAGTAAATGCACCAGACGGTAATACAAACTCTGCAGCTGAACACTCAATTGCTATGATGACATCACTTGCTCGCTACATCCCACAAGCTTATAACTCACTTAAAAATGGGAAATGGGACCGCAAATCATACGTAGGTGTTGAGCTTAAAAATAAAACATTAGGTGTTATCGGTATGGGACGTATTGGTGCTGAGGTTGCCTACCGCGCTAAAGGTCAACGTATGAAAGTTGTTGCATATGACCCATTCCTTACAGAAGAACGCGCTAAAGAACTTGGCGTAACAAAAGGTACAGTTGACGAAGTTGTTGCTGCTGCTGATTTTGTAACAGTGCATACACCATTACTACCTGAAACACGCAACATCATTAATAAAGAGCGCTTTGCTATTATGAAGGACGGCGTACGCATCATTAACTGTGCGCGCGGCGGTATCGTAAACGAAGATGATTTATATGATGCAATTAAAGAAGGTAAAGTAGCAGGTGCTGCACTTGACGTATTCATTGAAGAGCCAGCAACAGATAATAAATTATTAACATTACCACAAGTGATCGCAACACCTCACCTTGGTGCATCTACGATTGAAGCACAAGAGTCAGTAGCTGTTGACGTATCAAACGATATTATTAAATTCTTTACAACAGGCACAGTAACTAACCCAGTAAACATGCCTTCAATCCCTAAAGAATTACTTGCGCAAGTAGAGCCATTCTTTGAGCTTGCAGAAAAACTAGGTACATTCGTTACACAATTAACAACTGAACCAGTAAAAGAAATTAACCTTTCTTACGCAGGAGATGTTGCTAACTATGATGTACGCCCATTAACATCAAACGCATTAAAAGGCTTACTATCTAAAAATCATGGTAACCATGTAAATGATGTTAACGCACGTTACTTAACAGAGCGTATTGGCGTTAAAATTAACGAACATAAAACAACAACAGCAAAAGGCTTCACTAGCTTAATTACTATCGAAATTAAAACAGCTAATGAAGTACACTCTGTAGCAGGTACATTATTAAATGGACTTGGTGCACGTATCGTTAAAGTTGAGGACTATGTAGTTGATGTAACACCAGAGGGTCACCTATTATATATCCGCAATACAGATAAGCCAGGTGCTATCGGTCGCGTAGCTACTAAATTAGCTGAAAAAGATATTAACATCGCTACGATGCAAGTAGGTCGTGCACAAGTTGGCGGTAAGGCTGTCATGATGTTATCAGTAGACAATGAGGTAACAGCTGAGGACTTAAACTTTGTAGCTGAACTAACAAATATCGACGAAGTAAAAGCCATTAGCCTATAAGACAAAAAAAGCAACTGCGAGAAATTATCGCAGTTGCTTTTTTTTATGCATTAATTGAAACATTTTTAACTTCTTTAGCTACTTGTGCAACACGCGCTAAGCCATCTGCAATAATTTGCTCAGCTTGTTGTGGTGCTGCGTTATGACCTTCAATAATTACTTCAGCCATAATTTCTTGACCAAAAATACCTGTTACTACATTACGCATATAGTTTACAGCCATTTCTAGTGGCGCTGCCTCTGGGTGAGAGTAAACCCCGCCGCGTGCATTTAGTAAAATAACTTTTTTGTTTGGTTGTAATGCAACCATTTGACCTTGTTCGTTATATTTAAATGTAAAGCCAGCTTGGAATACATAATCCATAAACGTTTGCAGTTTTGCTGGGATTGTTAAGTTCCATAATGGGAAAGCATAAACAATCACATCTGCTTTTGTAAATAAATCTTGTACTTTTTGTTGTGCTGCAAGCATTGCTTGCTCTTGCTCTGTTAATGCTTCACCTTGTTGTAGCTTACCAAAAATCGCGAAGAAATCTTGACCAAAGTATGGTGTATATTCTTCAAATACATCGTAAACTGTTACGTTATCTACGTCGATGTTTTCCATAAATGTTTCATACATTTTACTTGAAATCGCCTGTGAAGATGGGCGGTTATTTGCTTTAACTACTAATACGTTCATAATTGATTAACTCCCTTATTTTTCGATTATCTCGAATTCAAGATATATTACTATCATAAGAAAAACGCGTTGAATTGTCAACGCGTTTAGCTTCAGACTTTTGACTGAACTTATAAATCGCACCCATCATCTGTACAAACGCCAGCGCCTGTACCACCCTGCATTTGAAGTTTACTACCTTCTTCTTCAGCAACTTGCTGTAGTGCTTGTTCAAACACTTCCTGTGGTTGTGCACCTGAAATACCATACTTACGATTAATAACAAAGAATGGCACACCTTGTACGCCCATCTCACGGCTTTCTGCAATATCTGCTTGTACAGCATCCGCAAAGTCATTACTTGCTAATAAAGCTTTAACTTCTACCTCA
Source organism: Lysinibacillus sp. BF-4 (assembly GCF_000743635.1). Classification (NCBI taxonomy): domain Bacteria; kingdom Bacillati; phylum Bacillota; class Bacilli; order Caryophanales; family Bacillaceae; genus Lysinibacillus; species Lysinibacillus sp. BF-4. The sequence continues at coordinate 55,106 of NZ_JPUW01000011.1, forward strand.
TCTAACCCAACTTCTTTAGCTAGTGTTAGTAATACCTCGTCTTGCCCTATACGCTGACCACCTACAAAATGACGATTAAGCAATAGCTCGTTTAATTCGCTAGCCTTGCCCTTTGTTTCAGCAAATTTTACAAGACGATGTGCCTTTAACGTATTTTCCTCTTTTAAATCCGAAAAATCATACGCTAACCCTACTTCTTTAGCACGCGCTACAATACCATCAATCATACCTTGTGCCTTCTCAGGTGTTACTTGATATTTGCGCGATAAACTATCTACTACTGCAACCTCTGAGTCTGTTGGTGTTGTAGCATCTAGCATATAACTTTTAAATACTACATCAACATTATCCTCAAGTTTTAATGAACGAATAGCGTCCTCTAATTGTTTTTTACCAATATAACAAAACGGACATACATAGTCTGACCATACTTCAATTTTCATGTAAGTAGCCTCCCTTATTATCCCCCTCATTGTAACGAGCAGTCAACTACCCCCA